>JBAVWD010000472.1:0-57165 GCA_049697655.1 Anaerolineae bacterium
GTTCTCTTCTACTGCGCGCAGATCGTCCCCAACCGAGTGCCCTACGTTGAGGGACCGGTACGGGGAGCGACTAGCCCCACCTAGCCTTGTGAAAACTCCATGGGCGATTTCCGGGTGTCGCGCAAAGGCCGGGAAGGTGTAGTATGGGACGTCACCAGCTTCGTGACGAATCATGATGCCCCCTGGCTAGCCATCTCCATGGTCGACTCGCGGAGGCATGTCTGACCTGTGATGGAGGGCCACGGGAGTATCTCGTCTTTCGCTCGGCTGGCCAGGTATCGCTCGCTGCTCAGCCCCGTCGCCTCGAGCGCTCTTCTCCAGGCCGGCAATCCTGTGCCGTCAAGGGCCATCAGAGCTTCCCCCACTGGCCTGTCGCCGCGCGCGAGGACGGCTTGCACTTCAGCGCGCCGAGGGCTCTCCCCAGTGGTCTCCACGTTGAGCGATCGCAGGCTATCTCTCAGGTACTCGAAGCGGTGCTCCAGCACCCGGCGAGATGCCATTGCGGTGCGCTCGAAAGGTGTCTGGGCCTTGGGGACGAAGGGTGTGATGTTGACCGTGATGTGCCGGTGAAAGCGCTTCCTGACGCCGCGCAGCAGCTCGACTATCTCCCTCACGTCGCTGTCGTCCTCGGTCGGAAGGCCAATCATGAAGTACAGTTTCAGATGCGGGAACTCATGGCATGCGATGAGTTCCACGGCACGCATGATGTCCTCAGAAGAAATGCCCTTTCTGATCTTGCGGCGCAGGCGCTCGGAGCCAGCCTCCGGAGCGATGGTAACGGTTCGCGCGCCGCTCTCGGACAGGGCTTCAAGTAGCGCGATGGGCAGGGGATCGACCCTGAGAGACGCCACAGATAGCTTGGCGCCGAGGCGCCGAAGGCCTCTCGCCAGACTCTCCAACTGACTGTAGTCGGAAAGAGATGCACCTATGAGGCCAAGGGTCTGACGATAGGCAAGGCCCTTCTTGGCTGTGTCCAGCAATACCTCTAGACTCCCCTCACGGACTGGCGAATAAGCAACCCCGGCCAGACAAAAGTGGCAGCCCCGGCCGCAGCCTCTCGTTACCTCCATGAGGTACATGTCCCCGAACTCCGTGTCGTCCGCGATGATTACGGAGTGGGCCGGCTGATCGTCCAGGTTAGGCAGCCACTGACGCTGCATCGCGTGGGGAGCACCAGGAATCGGCCCCATGTCCACCGCGCGCCCATCGTCCCTTTCCAGGTCATGAAAGCGAGGCACGTAGAGTCCAGGGAGCATGGCTATACGCCGGAGGAGGT
Organism: Anaerolineae bacterium; assembly: GCA_049697655.1. Classification (GTDB taxonomy): domain Bacteria; phylum Chloroflexota; class Anaerolineae; order UBA7937; family B3-Chlor; genus JAUVXJ01. The sequence continues at coordinate 1,277 of JBAVWD010000472.1, forward strand.
CGTCACGTTGGAGGTCCGCACCTTCAAGCAGCGTTTCAACCAATGAAGGGACGATAACCTCACCCTCGCCGATGGCGAAGGCGTCTATCAGGGAAGCCAGAGGCTGAGGATTGGCCATGACACATGGTCCGCCGGCGATCAGGATGGGCTGTCCTTCCCCTCGCGTCTCGCTCGACAGGGGGATGCCGGATCGGCGCAGCATCGCGACAAGGTTCAGGTAGTCCAGTTCAAAGGAAAACGAGACGGCCAGAATGGCGAAATCGCCTAGCGGTCTTTGAGACTCTAGCGACACGGGAACGTTGGCATCGCTGTCGCAGAAGACTCTCTCACAGACGACACCAGAGTACTGGTTGAAGAGTCGATAGAGGACGTGGACTCCCAGATTGGACATCCCAATGTAATAGGAATTGGGGTACACGAGGGCGACGGGCAGGCGTCCGCCCCAGTCCTTGACTATCGCCCCCTGTTCTCGGGCAAGTCTTTCTCTGGCTCGGGAGATGTTCTTCCAGGTCAAGTTCTGTCTCCTGGGGTCAAGTCTATCACAGCGAATGGACCAAAGCAACCAAACATGTTTCTGGAGGTAGATCAGAAGGCTGGATGGCCTGAGGGACGACGGGGTACCCAACCGACCACAGGACAGGGGCACGTTGCGGAGGATAGGCGGCGATGGCCACGCTGATCCCTCGCGTCAGTAACACCGCAGTGCGCGACGTCCTCTAGCTCCAGCGATTGCCGCCGGTTGTCGTCAACTGTCCTCATTCAGTGTGCGTGGTGCGGATGGTATGGCAAACGAGTATCGACCGGTCCACGACACATGCCTGAGCGGCTGAAGGGCCTTCCGCGAGTGCACCCGGGCTGCGAGTGCCGACGCCCCCGGCCCGCTCGGCAGGGCGCAGCAGAGTGCGGAGGCACGACCGCCGTGGCTGCCGGGCGCAGCATGCTGAACTCACTTGACCCCCAGCGCAGGCTGTGCTCGATGGAGTGTGGAGCAAGGCGGCCGGGGCTGAGCTTTGTCAGCCCTCAGCCTTCATTCTCTTGAACTCCTCGGTCAGAGCCGGGACCACCTTGAGAAGGTCGCCAACTATGCCGTAGTCCGCGACCTTGAATATGGGTGCCTCTGGGTCCTTGTTGACGGCCACGATGTATTTCGAGGTCTTCATGCCGGCGAGATGCTGTATAGCCCCGGAGATGCCGCAGGCGATGTACAGCGTGGGGGTTACCACTTTCCCCGTCTGTCCCACCTGATAGCTGTGGTCCTTCCATCCTGCGTCAACGGCGGCTCGTGAAGCACCGACAGCAGCCCCCAGAACTCCCGCCAGTTCCTCGATGAGGGCGAAGTTTGCCGGGTCCTTCAGACCGCGTCCGCCCGACACTATGATGTCGGCTTCGGTCAGCTCGATCCTCTCGCCCGCCTCTTTGATCATCTCCAAGACCTTCGCCCGTATCTCTCCGGCATCGGCGGGGATGCTTTCTTTAGCTGCTACACGGGAAGGGTCGGCCTGGGGTGCGGGGAATACGTTCGGCCGCACCGTGGCCATGTGCGGTCTGACCAGTCCTTTGACGGTGGCGATGGCCTTGCCTGCGTAGATTGGCCTGGTCACGAGCAACTCACCATTCTGCACTGCGAAGTCGGTGCAATCTGAGGTCAGACCTACCGCGAGCCTTGCCGCCAATCTTGGCGCCAGATCCTTTCCAGTCGTGGTGGCTCCCAGCAGTACCAATGCCGGCTGCGTCTCCTTGACGAGATTCGCCAAGACGTTGGTGTAACCTTCAGCAGTGTAGTTCTCCAGGCTTGGGTCGTCGGCTACCCATATCTTCTGCGCTCCATACTGTGCCAGCGTGGTGGCTGCGTCGCTGATTCCATGGCCAAGGGCAACCGCCTGGACGCTTCCACCAAGTTGCTGGGCAATCCTCTGCCCTTCTCCCAGCATCTCGAAGCTGACCTTCTTGGGGGCGCCATCCCTAATCTCTGCCACTACCAATACGTCGTTCGACATTCGCTCCTCCGGGTTGAGGTGAAGAATGGGCTGCGGCATGGCCGCGAGTTCATCCTACAAGATCTTCGCTTCGTCTCTGAGCAGGTGAGCTACCTTCTTGGCGTCCTGAACGGGGTCTTCGTCGAAGACCTTTCCCCCGAGCCTCTCCGGTGGCAGCGTCACTTCCGTGAAGACCATCTTGGTAGCGCCAACGCCAACGCTGTCGGTCGTGACTCCGATTTCCTCGGCGTTCCATTCGGGGATCACCTTCTTCTTCACGGCCATGATGCCCTTGATGGAAGCATAGCGAGGTTCGTTGAGACCTTTCTGTGCTGTGATGACCGCGGGCAGAGGCGCTGCGACCACCTCGTGGCCTCCTTCGACTTCTCGGTGGGCGACCAGGGACTTGTGGTCGGCCGAGAGCTCCAGCTTGGTCACCACGGAAACGTGGGGGATGTCCAGCAACTCCGCGAGGATGATGCCAACCTGGGCGTGGTCTTCATCCACCCCTTGCTTGCCGCAGAAGACGATGTCGTAATCGAGCTTCTGAAGTGCCCTGGAGAGTATGAGGGCGGTGGCGTATGGATCGGAGCCCTCGAAGGCCTCGTCCACTAGATGGATCGCTTCGTCAGCCCCAACCGCCAGACCGCTCTTGAGAGCGTCCTTTGCTCGCTCCGGACCTGTGCTTAGCAGGGTGATCTTGCTGTCGCCCAGCCTTTCCTTTACGCGCAGGCCCTCTTCGATGGCATACTCGTCGTAAGGATTGACCACATACTTGGTCTCAGCGTGATCTACCTGTCCATCCTTGACCTTGATCTTGGTTTCCGTGTCAGGCACTTGCTTGACGCAAATCACAACGTGCATAAGAACTCAACCTCCTTAAGCTCTCCGTGCTTGCAGGGCTCACTCCCTCAACAGCCAGCGAGATATGACTAAGCGTTGAATCTCACTTGTGCCTTCGTAGATCTGGAGCAACTTGGCGTCGCGCATGTACTTCTCGACGGGATACTCCCTGACGTACCCATAGCCGCCGAAGACTTGCACCGCGTCCGTCGTGATCTCCATGGCGCTGTCTGCCGCGAAGCACTTGGCAATTGCCGATTCATAGCTGTTGCGCGAGCCTTGATCCGCCAGCCAGGCGGCTTGCCAAACCAGGAGGCGCGCTGCCTCCAGCTTGATGGCCATGTTCGCAAGCTTGAACTGGATGGCCTGAAACGAAGCGATGGGTCGTGAGAACTGCTCGCGCTCCTTGGCATACCGCAAGGCGGCCTCCATGGCCGCTCGACCCACCCCGACGGCAGCCGCTGCTACCTCCGCCCTGATCCTGTCCAGGGTTTCCATGACCAGCTGGAACCCGTGGCCTTCCTCGCCCAGGCGATTCTCGACAGGCACCCGCACGTCCTCGAAGATCACTTCTCTGGTGTCGGCGGCCCTTTGGCCCATCTTCTCTTCTTTCTTCCCCGTGGAAACGCCTGGGGAGTCAGACGGCACGACGAGGAGCACGAGGCCCTCGTGCCGGAGTTCAGGATCCAGGGTGGCGGTCACGGTGTACAGCTTGGCGACGCCACCATTGGTGATGAACCGCTTCGTCCCGTCCAGTATGTAGGAGTCGCCGTCACGTGACGCCCTCGTGCGCACGCTGGCTACATCCGAACCAGCGCCTGGCTCTGTGAGGCAGAACGCCGCCAGCGCTGGCTCCGCGCAGAAGGGCCTCATGAGGCGTTCCATCTGGTCGGGGGTGGCCGCGAGGTTCAGCGGAGTAAGACCGAGGGTGCTGGCTACGAAAGAGCTGTATACGCCCGCACACGCTGCGGAGATTTCCTCAGCAACGAGGCAGTCGTCGAAGTACCCCAAACCGCCACCGCCGTATTCCTCTGGAACCGTGATATTGATCAGGCCGATGGCGTGGGCCTTCTCCACTAGCTCCCAGGGGTACTCCTCTATACGGTCGGCCTCCGCCGCTACGGGCGCGATCTCATTCCTCGCAAACTGCCGCGCCAGTTGTCGCAGCGCCTTTTGCTCGTCGCTGAGGGAGGGATTGAACATGGACTCTATTGTTGTGACGGGAACACATGAGGGATCAGAGACACGAAGAGCCCGGCACTATCTCATTTCTCAGATTGATTCTAACAGAAGTAGCGGACCCTGTCAAACCTCTCCGGCTCGAGCACGCAGGGGCGCACTGTCAACCGCACTGAGAGTACCCGCACGAAGGGCACCGCAGACAACCCTCGACGAACTCTACCATGGTGCCGCAATCTGGGCATTCGGGGCACATGCCGAGGAGGTTCCGGGCGGGGATGTCATCCCTCGAGGCGACCACTTTGGTCGTGTCGTTGTCGTTGACGTAGCGATGCATGGCCTTACCGATGGCATCTGCACAGGACAGGATGATGTTGCCCTCCTGCCAGGCAGGAGCAGGGCAACGGATGCCTTCCAGCTGCTTGACAATGGAGTCGGTTTCAATACCGGAACGAAGGGCCAGGGAGATCAGGCGCCCGATGGCCTCGGACTGCGAGGCCATGCAGCCTCCGCTCTTGCCCATAGTGGCGAAGACCTCGAAGACGCCGTTCTGGTCCTCGTTGATGGTCACGTAGATGGTCTGCCCACATCCGACGGTGACCTTCTCGGTGACGCCTTGGGTTAGCGTAGGGCGCGCACGGGGGGTCTTGACCCCTTTGGGTCTTTCTGTTTCGGTTGAGCCCTTGGTGAGAACCTGTGCTGCTCTGCTACCATCGCGGTAGATGGTGAGGCCCTTGCAGCCAGCGTCGTAAGCCATTAGGTAGGCGTTTTCCACATCCTGCCTGGTCGCGTTGTGGGGGAAGTTGATGGTCTTGGAGACAGCGTTATCGGTGTGTCTCTGGAACGCGGCCTGGATGCGGATATGCCACTCTGGTGCTATGTCGTGGGCTGTGACAAACACCCGCTGTATCTCCGGTGGCACCTCTGGCATGCCTTGCACGCTGCCTGTCAACGCGACTTTGGTCATTGGTTCCGGGCCGTAGAAACCCTCACGTTCCGCCGTCTCTCTGAAGGTAGGATTGACCTCCAACAACTGGTCACCATCGAGAACGTGGCGCCTGTAGACCAGCGCATAGGTGGGTTCGATGCCGCTGGAAGCGCCAGCGATGATACTGATGCTTCCTGTGGGGGCGATCGTGGTTACCGTGGCGTTTCTCATTTTCCTTCCGCCGTTTCCTTCATAGATACTCCCGCGGAAGTTCGGGAAAGCACCGCGTTGCTCGGCCAAGAGCGCCGATGCCTGTTTGGCCCTTTCTTGGATGAAGGCCATCACGTGTTCCGCCGTGGCCACCGCCTCGTCCGAATCGTACGCCACGTTGAGATGGATGAGCATGTCAGCGAAGCCCATCACCCCTAGGCCAATCTTGCGGTTTCCCAGGGTCATCTCCTCTATCTGAGGCAGTGGGTATTTGTTGCAGTCTATGATGTTGTCAAGGAAGTGAACGGCGCAGTCCACGAGTTCTCCCAGGCGCTCGTAGTGTATCTGGCCCTCCACCGCCATCTTGGAGAGGTTGATGGAACCCAGGTTGCAGCTCTCGAAGGGCAGCAGCGGCTGTTCTCCGCAGGGGTTGGTGCTCTCTATTTCGCCCAGATGGGGTGTGGGGTTCGCCTCGTTCAGTCTATCCAAGAAGATGACCCCTGGGTCTCCGTTCTTCCAGGCCATCTCAGCTATCTTGTGCATGACCGCCCTGGCCCGCAATCGCTTCACAACTTCTCCCGAACGAGGGTTGACCAGAGGGTAGGTGGCATCGCGCTTGAGGGCTTCCATGAACTCCTTGGTTAAGCCCACCGATGTGTTGAAGTTGCTGAGCCTATGGCCATCCGACTTGGCTGTGATGAAGTCTACGATGTCGGGGTGATCGACTCTGAGAATGGCCATGTTGGCGCCCCTTCTGGCGCCTCCTTGCTTGATCGCCTCCGTCGCTGCATCGAAGACTTCCATGAAGGATATGGGACCCGATGCGATCCCTCCTGTGGACCTTACCATATCTCCTTTGGGCCTGAGCCTGGAGAAGGAGAATCCCGTTCCCCCGCCACTCTGGTGGATCAGGGCGGCGTTCTTCACGCTCTCGAAGATGCTCTCCATGGAGTCATCGATGGGCAGCACGAAGCAGGCGGAAAGCTGCCCGAGGCTCCGGCCGGCATTCATCAGAGTAGGGGAATTGGGCAGGAACTCAAGGCTGGCCATCGGGCCGTAGAAGCGCTCAGCGGTGAGTGAGATATCGGCCGCCGGGTCGTAGAGGGCATCCACCTGCGCCACGTGCGTGGCTACGCGCCAGAAGAGTTCGTCTGACGTCTCTGTGACTCTGCCCGTCTCGTCCCTCTTAAGGTATCGCCTTTCCAGCACCGTCATGGCGTTCGACGAGAGCTCGAGAGCTACTCTGCCCTGGGACATACCGGTTCCCCCGTTCGTAGAATGAAGGGTCGGTCTGGTGTGTGGGTTACAGCTCAAGGGGAAGCTGGGCTTTCAGCTCCGCTTCCCGCCTCTTCCATTCCTTGAACTCTTCGATCTCTTCGGCCAGGGTGTCCACATCCTGGAAGCGGCGATAGACTGAGGCGAAACGCACATAGGCGACGTCGTCCAGTTCCCTCAGGCGGCCCATGACCATCTTGCCAATCTGCTCGCTCTCGACCTCGGCCTGGCCCAGCTCGTACAGCTCTCTCTCCATGTCCTTGACCATCTGTTGCAGCGTCTCCAGGGGGATGGGACGCTTGGCGCAGGCTCGGAGGACGCCGTTGAGGAGTTTGTCGCTGTCGAAGGGCTCCCGTCTGCCATCGCGCTTGGCTACCATCAAGCTGATCTTGGCGACTCTCTCGTAGGTCGTGAAGCGTTGCTGGCAGCCCTGGCACTCCCTTCGCCGGCGGATGCCCTCACCGACTTCTCTGGTGTCGATGACCCTCGTGTCACTCTCTCCGCAGTAAGGGCACTTCATAGTCTATCCTCCTTCGACGACACGCGAAGGGCCGGGAGGAGAAGCATTCGTCCACTAGATCTCGTATGGGCCGCACGCGCTGCCACAACATGTTGTGGCAGCGCACGAAGTAAAACTAGCACAAAGCGATTGGCCTGGCAAGGTCGGAAGGACCTCGCAACCTTAAAATTCGTGGGTTTTCTGAGGTCTGAGGGAAGGTGGCGTGGGGGAAGGTGGCGCAGGAACCTTCCCCCCGGAAAGGAACCTTCTGGCAAGCGAGTCGCGACTCAACTTGCTCAGAAATGGGCCTTTCAGCCCCGAAAGGGAGGAGGACCGAAATACTGATGCTATCTCACGGAGTCTCCCACAGTAAGATGGCTTGGCCGACGATGTTCTTGGCGCAGGAAGGTCGGAATGTCGAGATTGTCGTGGTCGAAGGGCGAGACAGGGAACTCCCTGATCTTCGAGCTGTCGGCCAGTGTCAGGCGCTTCTTCATGCCATCGAAGCCGGTGGCGATTACCGTGAGTCGGATCTCACCCTTCTCCATCTCGGGATCCATGACTGCTCCGAAGATGAGGTTGACGTCGGGATGAGCCATGTCTCTTATAACTCTGGCGGCTTCATCGACCTCGTGCAGCGTCAGGTCCATGCCACCGGTGACGTTGAAGAGGACTGCAGTTGCTCCATCGATGGTGACATCGAGCAGAGGGCTGCTCACTGCGGCATACGCGGCATCGACCGCCCTTGTGTCGCCGGTGGCTCGACCTACGGCCATGAGAGCCGAGCCTCCCTTGGACATGATGGCGCGCACGTCCGCGAAGTCCAGGTTGATCATACCCGGGACGGTGATCAACTCGGATATGCCCTGGATGCCCTGTCGCAGCACATCGTCGGCGAAGGAGAAAGCTTCTTGTAGGGAGTGCTTCTTGTCCACCAACTCCAGCAGACGCTGGTTGGGGATCACGATCAGGGTGTCGACCCTCTCCTTCAGGGCGCTGATGCCTTCTTCGGCAACTTGCTTGCGCCGGTTGCCCTCGAAGTCGAAGGGCTTGGTCACCACTCCGATGGTCAGAGCGCCTGCCTCCTTGGCCAACTGCGCCAGGAGAGGGGACGCACCAGTCCCAGTGCCTCCCCCGATGCCTGCGGTAAGAAAGACCATATCCGCGTCCGCCACGGCATTCCTGAGCTCCTCTTCACTCTCCTTTGCAGCTTCGGCCCCGATCTGCGGATCGCCACCGGCTCCCAGACCCTTGGTCAGCTTGTGACCGATGCGGATCTGATAGGGCGCTTCGGAGAGGCAGAGAGCCTGGGCGTCGGTGTTCACCGCAATGAACTCCACACCTTGCAGGTTCTCCTTGATCATTCGATTGATGGCATTGCCACCGCCTCCTCCGATACCTATGACCTTGATCTTGGCGAAGTTGCTTGGCTCCGGCACGTAGTCCATTCTTCGTTACCTCCCTTTCTCAACTTGTGATCCCTCCGACGATAGCTTGTGTGGCGTTGTCAGCTTGTTCTATCCAGGGCTGAGAGCGCTCAACAGATGTTTCAAGCGCCGTAGCACCCCCTGTCCATCTCGCGATCCGTTGCTCCTCACGTCTGGTCCGTATCTAAGAGCCCACAGTAGCAGGCCTACGGTGCAGGCATACGCCGGGTCTCTCACCGATTCCACGAGGCCTTCCAGGCCACGGGGAGAGCCTATGCGCACGGGCAGCCCAAGCGTGTCACGAGCAAGCTGCTTGATGCCGGCGAGCTCCGCTGTCCCCCCGCAGAGCACAACACCAGCAGGTAGGAGTCCATCGTATCCAGAGCGCTTGATCTCGCGCAGTATGAGTTCGAGGATCTCCTCCATTCGTACGTTGATTATCTCCGCGAGCTGGACGCGGGACACCGATCGATGCGAGCTGTCACCGAACGAGGTGGCATCGACGACCGCATCTGATTCCATGGAGCCTGGAATCGCGTGCCCATACTTGGTTTTCAGAGCCTCAGCGACCGCAAACGGTGTACGGAGTCCAACCGCCAGATCGTGAGTGAGGTGGTTACCGCCTACCGGCAAAACGACGGTGTGCCAGACACTCCCGTCGATGAAGACCGCCATGTCTGTGGTCCCTCCACCGATGTCGACCAGGGCTACGCCGAGGTCCTTCTCTGGATCGGTCAGCACTGCCTCGCCTGCGGCGATGGGTTGCACGATGAGGTTCCCCACCCGCACACCGGCGTTTTGCACGCACTCCACCAAGTTGTGAAGGGAGGCCGAAGCTCCCGTCACTATGTGCGCTTCGACCTCAAGCCGGAAGCCGCGTAACCCCAGGGGGTTACGTACTCCATCTTGCTCGTCGATGATGTACCCGCGTGGGATCGCGTGGAGCAACTCCCGACTGGGGGGAATGGCAATGGCACGGGCTGCGTCCATGGCGCGACTAATGTCGTCCTGGACGATCATGCGCTCGCCTCGGGAGATAGCGGCTATGCCCCGGCTGTTGACACCCATAATGTGAGATCCCGATACGCCGACGCAGGCGCTGTCGATGGAGTAGCCCGAGACCTTCTCTGCCTTCTCCACGGATTCAGCTATCGCCTGGGTGGCTTGCTCAACGTCCAGAACCACTCCCTTGCGCAATCCACGCGAAGGGGAGACGCCCACGCCAACGATGCGGAGTTCCGCTTCCTCGCTGGGTTCGGCGACCAAGGTACACACCTTGGTTGTGCCCACGTCTATGGCTACTATTGCTTCTTCCACGTTGTCCTCCTCCGGCCTGTTCGCGCCATTGCCTCTATTGCTCCTCGTTGGACGGTTCGGCTAGCTGGTAGAGCGGACTTTCCGGAAAGCGGACGTCTATGTACTCTACGGTCTCCGCCTGGTTTGCCAGTCGCTCCACAAGTGCATCCACGATGGCGACTTTGAGTCCCGCGCCTTCGCCATCACCAAGATACACTCGCCAACCGTGCTCATTCTGGTAGCTCAGTCCGTGCTCCCGCGTGTACTGATACTGACTTACCTGGGAGAGCAAGGAGTGATAGATCTCAGCCGCGGCTACCGCCGCCAAGTCCACTCGATCGCCCAGCTGGAGTGGCGTGGTATCGAGATCAGTGACCACGATGGCTGGTTGAGTGTCTCCCGGCAAAGATACGGTCAAGCCTTCATCGTCCACGCCGTAGCGGGCCTCTCCCGTCTGCCAGACCACGCGTGCCTCACGCTCTCGCACCTCGATGACCATCTGCCTGGGTAGGCTGACTGTTACCTTGGCTTGCCTTACGTCAGGAAGCATGGTGATGCGTTGCTCCGCCACCTTCGGGTCGATGAAGAAGATGCTGTATCCCTGCATTGCTGTCTGCTGAAACACCTCTTCTGCCGATAATAAGACGTTGCCGCTCACGGTGACGTCATACACATAGTAGGTGTCGGAGAGAAAGACGTAGGCAAGCGTTGCCAGTAACCCCAAAGCGAGGAGGAAACTAGCGACACGAGGCCTCAAAGGGGAGCGTGCACGACTCCGTGAGCCGACGCGCAGGCGCTGTTGGGCCACCGCCTGGTCGTAACGTCTTCCCAGACGCATCTCGGAACGGCGTGGCTTCCTTTCTGGCTTCTTCGCCCAGGGTAGCGTTGACATCTTGGTGTCTTCCTCTCAGTTGGCGTAAGGTTCTCGCCAATCGCCGATCAACTCGATCTCCAGCTCCAGTTCTACGCCGAAGAGGTGATGGACTCTCTCTTTCGCCAGGTTGATCAGTCTCAACACCTCCAGCGCCTTCGCCCGGCCGGTGTTGACTATGTAGTTGGCGTGCTGGTGCGAGATCTGGGCGTCGCCGATGTGGGTACCTCGAAGCCCTGCCTCTTCGATCAATTGGCCCGCGCTCCGACCTGGTGGGTTCTTGAACACGGAGCCAGCACTTGGCTCGCGAGGCTGAGCAGCCTGTCGGAGTGCAGTGAATCGCTGCATCCGTCCCTTCAGCACATCTGTTTCTTCCGGGACGAGCTGCAGGTCAGCGGATAGAATGATGTCATTCCGGTGTGTCGCTTCTCTGAAGCGGCTGGTACGGTAGCCGAGCTCCAATTCCTCAGGAAGAAGCTCGCGAATCTCTCCTTCACGGTCCAAGATGCTGACCCGGCGCACTACCCCGGCGATCTCTCCGTCGTAGGCGCCGGCGTTGTTGACAATGGCCCCTCCCATCGTGCCCGGAATACCAACGGCCCATTCCAGCCCTCCTGACCCGGACTTGGCTGTTTGGCGCGCCAGCCGCGCCAGAACGACTCCAGCCTCCGCGTACACTCGCCGTGATGTTCTGTCCAGACTCTGGCCCAGGCACCGATTCATGATTACCAGGCCTCTGTAGCCTCTGTCGGCCACCAATAGGTTCGTGCCTCTGCCCCATACCATAAACGGTTGCTCCAGTTCCCGCGCCAGCGCGACCCAGGCGCAAAGCTGCTCAATGCTCTTGACGGCGGCCAGGAAGTCGGCTGGACCCCCGATCCCATAGGATGTGTGTTTGCTCAATGGCTCATTCAGCGACAAAGCGGCCGCAAGCCCTCTCTCCTGAGCCAGGTCAGGTAGACTCCGTAGCCGCGACATCGTCCGAATACTCCTGCCCCAGGATGCCCAGAAGTTCCTCCCCCACTTGCCAGACATCGCCAGCACCCATGGTGATGACCACGTCGCCTGGCAACAGTTGCCTGGCAAGCCACTCGGTTGCGTCGTTGAGGTCAGCGATGTGCACCACGCCGGGGTGACTCATCATCTTCACCAGATCCTCGGATGCGACACCCAGCGTGTTGTCTTCGCGAGCTGCATAGATCGCGGTGACAACTACTCCGTCCGCGTCATCGAAGGCGCCGGAGAATTCGGCCAGCAACGTCCTGGTGCGACTATACGTGTGTGGTTGGAAGACGACCCACAGACGGCGTCCAGAGTATCGCCTGCGGGCACCGGCCAGCGTCGCTTTGATCTCGCTGGGGTGATGTGCGTAGTCGTCCACAACCGTGATCCCTTGCCATTCACCCTTCACTTCAAAGCGACGTCCCACACCTTGGAAGTAGCGCAACGTCTCACGCGAGTAGGCCGGTTCCAGACCCAGGTGATGGGCGATCCCTATCGCTGCCAGAGCATTGGACACATTATGGCTTCCGGGGATACTGAGCTGGAACCAGCCCTTCTGTTCATCCCCTGCCATCACTCGGAAGTCCATGCCTCCGAGGGGATTCTGCTGAAGGTCCAGTGCCCTCCAGTGGGCATCGGTCCCCAGACCGTAGGTTTTCGCATTGCTCCCACTAAGAGCCGCGACCACCATTCTGACCTGGGGATCGTCGCCGCAGGCCATGATGAAACCGTCCTTTGGTACTGCGGCCAGGAACTGGCCGAAGGTCTTCGTGATGTCCTCCAGATCGGCGTAGCAGTCTGGGTGATCCATTTCGATGCTGGTCACGACCGCCGCTTGGGGGCGGAGTCTTAGGAAAGTACGATCGTATTCATCGGCCTCTACGACGAAGTACTTTCCCTTACCTTCCCTGGCGTTGGCTCCCAGTTCGGGCACGATGCCACCGACGATCATCGTCGGGTCCAGGTTGGCCTTCTGAAGAATGAGCCCAATCATGGCGGTCACAGTGGTTTTGCCGTGAGTGCCCGCCACAGCAATCCCATATCGACCATTCATCAGCCAAGCCAGCGCCTGGCCCCTCTCGAACACCGGTAGGCGGCCCTTTCTGGCCGATGTGACCTCTGGGTTGTTGTCCCTGATGGCTGAAGACACGATGATGGCCTCTGCATCGTTGACGTTCCGAGATCTGTGTCCCTGGTATACCGTGGCTCCCAGCTTGACCAGATCACGCGTGATCGGCGAGAGGCGCATGTCGGAGCCAGAGACTACGTACCCGCGCTGTAGTAGTATGCGGGCTATGGCACTTAGTCCGATGCCCCCAATACCCACGAGATGTATGTGTGCCCCGGGCTTCAGGGCGCGAAGGACATGGTCGTCGCTGATTCCGGTGACCCGACCCGTCATCTCACGACCCTCATCACGATCATGAACGGCACCAGGAAGAGCAGATACGGCTCAAGTAGTGCCACCGGCATCAAGGGTACGAGGTAGTTCTGCGCGAAGGGGGTCAGCGGTGGTCTGAACAGCCCCAGCACCTGGATGGGGTAGTTGAACGCGTGCAGATAGTGCCAGATTGTTCCCGATATCAAGTAGCCGTTAAGCAGCCCACTCATCAGATTCAGAAGTACCCCCGCGGGTCCTCTCGGCGCTTCCCCAACAAAGGCCAGCGTCTCTCCATGGTAGGATATGACCACGATGGCCACGAAGAGCAGTATGTAGAACAGGGATTGAGTCAATGCACTGTACTGGCCCTCGAACACCACGCTGCCCTGGGCGTACCTGGCGAGAAAGGAATCCAGCACGAGCAGCACTGACTCACCGCCCTTGGTCAACAACAGCAGAGCCGCCAGAATCGTCGTGGTGACACCCAGCTCCTTGGGATAGCCCCGCACTACGCCCACGACGGCAAAAACGCCTATCAGTACCGCCCAGACGACTTCCAGTGGTCCCACGTTTGAATCCCTGTTAGGAACTCCCTGTTATCACTTACTTTGGTCTCGGCTCGGCTAGACCTCGGCGGGCCTTCTCATCAGGCGTACAGCCACGAGGACGAAGATCACGAATAGCACCAGGACTACCACAGCGGCGCTCACGTGAGGAAATCCGAGCGCGCTTGGAAGGCCCTGGGCGATGTTGGGTAGGCCCTCTTCCGTGGCCGAAGCTACCGGAAGGTTGATCTCTTGTCGATACGGCAACAGCGGCAGCAACAGGTAACTCAGAGTGAATCCGTTGGCGACACCCAGTACCGCACCCATCAGCCGTTGGAGCAGTGAAGTGGGCGGTTTGCCCAGACGAACGACGAGGGTGAACACAAGTACAACGGCAGAGACGAAGACTACCAGCAGAAGCACGCGGGCCTGGTCCACGTTGCCAGGATCGACCAGCATGGCCTTGGCGACGCCGGACGCCTCGAGGCAGCCCTCCGTGTCTGTCTGCGATCCGCATGAAACGAAGAAGAGGAGCCCTTTGTACGTGGAGTTGACGGCATTGATCAGGCTCTCTCTGCGGGCTCCCAGAAGCCCCCACAGAGCCAGAATCGGGACGAAGGCCATCAACTGACCTCTCCAGCCACGTTTCAGACCGACAGCGGTTGATGCCGCCAGGGAGGTGGCAATCACGATCAGGTATTGGAGCACTGCGGGTTCGAAGCTCAGACTCATGTTTGCGCTCTCGATATAGGTCTGTTCGGACGGGCTATGTCCCTGAGCAATTGGGCAATCCGTCTGGAGGCGTCGGGTTGCGCAAGACGGCGGGCTCCGTCGGCAAGCTGGCTCAGTCTCTCCTCGTCTGTGAGCAGACCGAGGATGGTTTCCCCAAGGATTCCTTGAGCAAGGTCGGCATCATCCACGCGGATCGCTGCTTCGTGGTCCACCATGTGGTCGGCGTTGAGGTTCTGATGTAGTCCCGCATAGGGATAGGGCACCAGGATGCTCGGCAGGCCGAGTGCTGGGAACTCGCCCGTGGTGGCCGCTCCGGCGCGGGCCACGGCGAGATCGGCAGCCGCCAGGGCGTCGATCATCTCTTCGTGAAGATACGGATAGACTCTGTAGTGCTGGACCACGGACTTGGGAAGCTCAGACCTTCGCGAACAGAGCCAAGGCGCGTCGGCCTCTCCGCTGATGTGTACGATCTGGCAGACCTCCAGCAAATCCGCCAGCGCAGAGCTTATCGCCACATTGATGCTGTGGGCTCCCTGGCTACCCCCCAACACCAGCAGCACCTTCTTGTTCTCGTCCAAGCCCAGTCTACGTCGGGAAGCGGCCTTGTCCGCTTCGAAAAGCTCCATCCTGACCGGATATCCAGTCACCACTGCCTTACCGCGCGCAAAGTAGGATGTCGATCTGTCGACCGATACTGCTACCAGGGTTGCGTAGCGTCCCAGCAATCGAACCGCCATGCCCGGAGTCAGGTCGGGCAGGTACATCACGCTGGGCACTCTCTTGATACGGGCAGCCAGTATGGGAGGAGCGCACACATAGCCGCCCGTGGCCAGTAGTGCTTGGGGCCGGAACTCGTCCATGATGTTGATGGACTGGATCGTCCCGCGCGCAAGCCTTGCCAGGCGCACGGGCAGAGTCCACGGAGTTGCCTCCTGGAAGCTCGCCGTGCTGATCCCACGGAAGGGCAAGCCCGCTCTGTCTGCCAGTTGGGCCTCTATGCCAGACGCACTGCCCACGTAACAAACCTCCGATGGTGATTCGTCGGGCTCATCAAGATACTGAAGAACGGCCAGAATAGGGTAGACGTGCCCTCCGGTCCCGCCGCCCGATACCAAGAGGCGCATCCTGCTCCTTTGTCTTCTCTTTGCTGCCCCGGGAGATGCTCAAGAGCATGCCCACGCCCATCATGGAGATCACCAATGATGAGCCGCCCAGGCTGATGAAAGGCAATGGCAGACCCGTGAAGGGCAAGCTGTCGGTCACCACCGCCACGTTGATCATGGCCTGGAACGTCAGCCAGACAGTTATCCCGGAAGCCAGAATGAAACCGAAAGAGTCGTTGGCGCGCTGAGCGATTTTGAAGCCACGGTAGGCAAAGGCCGCGAACAGACCGAGCACAGCCAGACAGCCCAGCAGCCCAAGTTCCTCCCCCAAGACGGCGAATATGGCATCACTCTCGGCTGCAGGGAGGAGGTTTTTCTGCTGTCCCGAGCCCAGCCCTACGCCTGCGATTCCTCCGGATCCCAGGGTCACCAGCGTGTGCATGACCTGATACGTGTCCTGCGCGAGAACGGCGCCAAAGGGCTTCTGGAGTACGGCGAAGGGGTCCTGAGAGAAGGTGACGATCCTCTCCCAGGCGTACTCATAGTTGGCGATGACTAGCAGTAGCGTGCTGCCGCCCACCATGGTGCTCACTATCAACTGAATCACGTCTGCTCCTGCGATGAAGAACATGGTGCCTGCGGCGGCGACGATGAGGATTGTCGTCCCGAAGTCAGGCTCCAAGATGATCAAGCTGGCGATGAAGCCGATAAGGATGGCGAAGGGCACCAATCCGTACGTGACCTGCCTCAGTTTCTCCCCCTTGGAGGAGAGCCAGTGCGCCACGTACAGCACCATTGCCAGCTTGCAGATCTCGCTGGGCTGAATCGAATCGCCCAGGATCCTGCGCCTGGCGCCATGGACGGCTGGACCTGCCATCAGTACGTATACCAGCAGAAGAACCGTCAGCAACATGAATACGACGGAGAACTTCTGCCACTTGTGATACTCCACCCTCATCATGAGGGCCATGATGTCGAGACCCATCGCAGCCCAGACTGCCTGCCGGATCAGGTAGTAGGTGGGCTGATCGGCGCGCGTGTACCCCATGGTGAAAGTGGCGCTGTAGACCATGATCAGCCCGATCAGCACCAGGGCGACAACGATGAGGATCAGGACGTAGTCGGGTCGCTCGCTTGCCAGGCTGTTTCTCTCAGGCATCCTTACCTTCCGCATGCAGGCATACGCTGCTGCGAGTCCTCCAGTTCGCGCACCAGGGACTGGAAATGGGCGCCCCTCTCCGCGAAGTCTTTGTACATATCAAAACTGGTACATGCCGGCGATAGGAGGACGACATCGCCCCCCTCTGCCAGTTGGGCTGCGGCAAGCACGGCCTCGCGCATGTCCGCCGAGTGGTAGATGGGCAGCCGCTCGCCTCGCGTTGCCCGATGTGCCTGCAGAACGGCCTGCTCCAGAAGAGGAGCTGCTTCTCCAAAGAGAACGAGGGCCTTCACCTTAGCCAAGATCAGCTGTGCCAGTTCTTCCAGGGGAAGGTGTTTCTCACGCCCCCCCGCCAACAGAATGATGGGGTTGGCAAAGGACTTCAGTGCGGCGATGGCTCTTTGCGGAGAAGTGGCTATGGAATCATCGTAATACCGGGCTCCCGCGATCTGCGCGACCAACTCAAGACGATGCTCGACTCCGCCGAAGGCGGTGACTACGGTGCGCATGGCCCCGGTCTTTGCTCCGGCTGCCGCTGAGATGGCGCAGGCCGCGAGGACATTATCCACATTGTGTGGCCCGAGCAGTTTGATCTCTGAAACATCACAGACGGTCCGTGTCTCGCCTTTCCACCGAATCACGACGCTTTCCTTGTCCAAGAAGGCGCCTGCGTCTACCTGCCTTTCGTGGCTGAAGAGTGCCACCTGGCCCCGGCATAACCGCGCGAGTTCGCGCGTAAGTGGCTGGTCGGCATTGAGAATGGCGTGATCGCCCGGGCCCTGGAACCTGATGATGTTGGTCTTGGCTGCCACATAGTCGTCCATCGACTCATGCCGGTCGAGATGGTTCGGTGAAAGGTTGAGCAGCGCAGCGATGTGCGGGCTCTGGTCCAGCCCCGCCAACTGGAAGCTGGACAATTCCATCACTACGCTATCTTCTTCCTTCAGCTGGTCTACGAGGTTGATGAGTGGCGAGCCAATGTTGCCTCCGACGAAGGTTCGGCGGCCCTGTGCTTTCATGATCTCTCCAACCAGGGCTGTAGTCGTCGTCTTGCCGCTGCTGCCAGTGATACCGATGATGGGCGCAGGGCACAGGCTGAAGAAGAGCTTGGTCTCGCTGCTCAGTTCTATCCCCCGTTCCTGAGCTTCCCGGAGCAGCGGTATCTGCTTCGGCACCCCGGGGCTGACAAAGATCACATCTGTATCGAGCGCCTCCCGAGGATGCCCGCCCAGCAGGTAGCGGATGGACAGCCCAGCAAGCTCGTCCAGCGCGCCCTGGAGTTGGTTCGCGTCCTTGATGTCAGTGACAGTCACCTTCGCCCCACAGCCGGCCAGATACCTGGCCAGAGCTATTCCTTCGCGTCCCAAACCGATGATAGTGACCCTCTCTCCTTCGTACCCCACGGTGTTGGTGGATGTCATAGTAAGGCCAGGGCGATGCCCAGCATGGCGGCCAACACGCTAACGAGCCAGAATCTCTGCACAATGTGCACCTCGGACCATCCAATGAGTTCGAAGTGATGGTGCAGGGGTGTCATCTTGAAGATCCGTTTCCCCTTGGTGAGTCTGAAGTACCAGATTTGCAGCAAGACGGACAGCACCTCTGCCACAAAGACGATGCCCACTATAGGGAGCAGCAGCCATTGGCCTGTCATCATGGCGATCACTCCCAGGGTACCTCCTAGAGCAAGCGAGCCAGTGTCTCCCATGAAGAGTTGTGCGGGATAGGCGTTGAACCAGAGAAAGGCCATGATCGCTCCGGTCATCGTGAAGCAGAAGGCGACGAGGTAGAGTTGTCCCTGCAGGAGCGCTATCACTCCAAATGCGGCGAAAGCAACGGTGGACGTGTTGCCAGCCAGGCCGTCCAAACCGTCTGTGAAATTGACCGCATTGGCGGTCGCCACGATCACGAACACGGCACACGGAAAATACCAGGGGCCCAAGGAGAACTTTGTCGGCATGGATGGCAAGGCGATGCTCCCTAGGCGGAACACGAAGTGAAGGATAGACGCTGCCCCCACCGCCATCGCGATCTGCAAGGCCAACTTGTGGCGCATGCGAAGGCCGCCTTTGGCGGTCGTTCGCTCGCCACTGGCGGCTCGGCGGCCTCTCTTCAGGCCGACCCAATCGTCTACGGCGCCAATCAGAGCGCAGGTCAGCGTGGTGCCGAGCGGAAGCAGCATCGATTCATGGTGGATTAGATTGAACACGGCGGTCATAATGGTCACCGGCAGGACAATGGCGATCCCGCCCATGGTAGGCGTACCTGTCTTCAGTTGATGGGACATGGGTCCATCGATGCGAATCTGCTCTCCGATGCCATGAGCCTTCAAGTACTTCAGCAAAAAGGAACCAAGAGGCAGCGCCACGAGGAAGGTTCCTACTCCAAGTGCGAGAGCAAAGGCCATTATTTCTCTCCAAGCTCGGCTACGATGTCCTCCATGTGCATCCCGCGTGATCCTTTGATCAGGACCAAATCCCCTGAGGTCACCAGGTTGCGGAGGGATTCGACTGCTTCGTCATTGTCTTGAGCGAAGAAGACGTCGCTTTCGTCCATGCCTACGGCAACCGCCTCTCTGCCTATCAGGGCGCCTAGCTCTCCCACGGTCACGAGCTTGTCCACCACTTCGGCTACCCGCCGGCCCACCTTGCGGTGCCCTTCTTCCTCGTAGGAACCCAGTTCCAGCATATCCCCCAGCACGGCTATCGTGCGGCCCTTCAATTCGGCGAGCAGATTCAAGGCGGCAAGGCTAGAGGCGGGGCTGGAGTTGTAGCTATCGTCTATCAGGGTAGAGCCGTTAACCCCCGGCGTGGCCAGAAGCCTCAGCTGTACCTCGATATCGCGCAGGCCGGCGACTATGAGCCCCCACGGTTGTCCTTCCACCAGTCCCACTGCTGCCGCCGCGAGTGCGGTGTGTACACTGTGACGGCCAAGCAAAGGTATCTTCACGTGCACTGTCTCGCGGCCAAAGTGCATCTGAAAGCGAACCCCGTCCAGTCCTCGACTCTCGACATGGCTGGCCCAGAGGTCGTTGTCCGGGGCCAGGCCGTAGCAGAAGACCCGCGCTTCAGTCAGCTCGGCCATGGCCTTGACATGGGGGTCATCTCCGTTGAGTATCGCTATGCCATCGGGGGGTAGGGCCTCCACCAGTTCAGCCTTGGCCTGGGCTATCCGCTCCAGGGAGCCCAGACGCTCGAGGTGAGAGTGGGTCACGTTGGTCACGACTCCCACCTGCGGCAGGGCTATGTCGGCTAGATGGGCGATTTCCCCCAAGGCATACATGCCCAACTCCACCACCACTCTCTTGTACCTCTCCTC
Source organism: Anaerolineae bacterium (assembly GCA_049697655.1). GTDB lineage: Bacteria > Chloroflexota > Anaerolineae > UBA7937 > B3-Chlor > JAUVXJ01. The sequence goes on from JBAVWD010000472.1 coordinate 21,021, forward strand.
TAGCCGGAGAAGAGTCAACGGTACACCTATCTCGTTGTTGTAGCTCTCTTCACTCTTGAGGGTAGGGAAACTCCTACTGAGCACCGAGTGTACGGCTTCCTTGGTGGTCGTCTTGCCTACACTCCCGGTAATACCCACGACTCGCACGTCGAATTGCCTACGGTGAAGGCCGGCAATGTCCTGGAGTGCCCCTAGAGCGTCCTCGACTAGGAGGCAGAAGGGAGTCACCAATGGGCTCGGCAGAGCCGGGAACGGGCGTTGAGTGGTGTCTATGGTCAGCGGTGCCCCTTTCACCACTGTGTCTATGAGGGCGGCAGCAGCTCCTGCCTCCAACGCACTGTTGACATAACGATGACCATCGTCCTTCGGTCCCCTAAGGGCCACGAAAAGGCTCTGCGGCGTGGCGAGGCGGGAATCGATCACCACGTCGCTGAAGGACAGTAGCGCCGCTTGTCTGTCCTCTATAGTCTGCCCAGTTATGCCCAGCCAGACCTCCGCTAGGGTGAGCATGGAGCCTCCTCAGGTTGTCGCCCTATGTACCAACGATTCCGAAGTCATCCGGCGGTATGCCGAGATAGACGAAGAGGCGCTCCGCTATCCTCTGAAAGGCGGGAACTGCCACAACGTTACCCCAGGGCGATTTGGTGGGTTTGTCGATCTTGACCAGTACGACGAACTTGGGGTCTCGAGCGGGGGCGTAGGCCACGAAGGAAGCGATGGTGTCGGACGGGTGGTAGCCCCCGGTGACAGGGATCTGCGCCGTTCCGGTCTTGCCGGCTATGGCGTAACCAGGTAGCTGCAGGTTATCCCTCCCGGCCGTTATTTCCACGAGCATCTCGGTCAGTTCCTCCGCGACCCAGGGGGAGATCACCTGGAGACCAGGTTGCGGCTGGAACTCCTGGATGACTTGGCCATCCTGTTCGATACGCTGGACCACGTGTGGTTTCGGCAACACCCCGTCGTTGGCCACAGCAGCAACCGCGGTGACCATCTGTATCGGCGTGACCGCAATACCTTGGCCAAAAGCGTTCGTGCCCAGGTCGCCCTCACGCCAGTTGCCGTCACCGGGAACCCGCATCAGCCCCTTGGACTCATAGGGCAGGTCTATGCCCGTCGGTTGCCCGAAACCGAATCGTTGCACATAGTCGTAGAACCTCTCAGGGCCTAGATTCGTACTCAGCGTCGCCGCCCCTACATTGAGGGAGTACCTCAGCAGGTCTGTCATGCTGACGGTGCCGTAAGCTTTCCTATCCCAGTTGTAGATCAGGTGTCCGCCCACGAAAATCTGACCTTGATCGTAATAGGTGGTGTACCGGCCTACGATGCCAGCATCCAACGCGGCCGCCATGGTGATGACCTTAAACACAGAGCCAGGTTCGTACGCCTCGCTGACGGCGGGGTTGAAGAACTGATCCTCATTGATGGGAAGCTCCAAGGCAGGGTTGGGGTCGTAGCCCGGGTAGTTCGCCATGGCCAGGATGGCACCTGACCGAGGATCCATGATGATGATCGTCCCTCTCTCGGCTCCCCACTCGTCGATAGTCCTCCTAAGTTCATCTTCGGCCAGTCTCTGTATGGTCCGATCCAAGGTGAGGACAACGTCTTGACCATCTCTGGGCAGCACGATACTGCTCGATCCGATGCTGATGCTCAAGTCCAGGGTCTCGGCAGAACCTCCCCACGAGCCCGGCTGGCCGCGGAGTTCGCTGTTGTAGGATTCCTCCACCCCGTAGAACGCGTCGTAGTCGATCTCATGATCGTAGGTTACAAAGCCCAGGAGGTGGCAGGCTAGTTCCTTCTCTGGATAGGCCCGCCTCCTGGCGGCGCTGATCCCTAACGCCCCGGTGTTCCATTGCTCTTTAACCTTCTCCACCTCTCTCGCCACTTCCAGAGGTGCATCCCAGACAAGCGAGACGGAGGGCTGGTCCGTGCGCGAGAGCAGGGCGATCAGAGTGTCCTGGTCCATGTCCAGCACGGGTGCTAGATCGGTCGCCAGCCCCTCCGGATCCCCTATGTCCCTGGGAGTTGCATAGATCTCGAACTCGTACTCATCCAGGGCCAGCAGGAAACCGTGGCGGTCCATGATGTCGCCGCGCAGTGCGGGGATGGGTGTGTCCACGAGCTGCCATCTCTGGCCGATGTCCTGGAGTTCGCTGTGACGCAGCACCTGCCAGTAGAATAAGCGGCCAGCGAGGATGAGGGCACCCACCACGGTGACCATCCATACCACTACAAGTCTGGTCTTCGATGAGCCACGCTCTTGCCAGTCAGACTCGATCATCGATTCGCCAATTGTGTCGTGATGCAGCCGAGGCCTCGCCGCAACCGTATCAGGCGTGGCGGCCGGAAGCGGTTAGTGCCCTGAGCTCATCCACGAAACAAACCGTGCCACCAGTTCTCTCCACCACTCCTGCGATCCGGGCGTGTATGGCTTTGGCAGGTCGCGCTGTGCCGGGTGGGGGGGTGTCAGTCCCCCGGCGGAGGTGTCCGGATCAACGGGGCTCTCCACCACCAGGTATTCCACCACTTCCGGTTGCACGAAGCCCAGCTCTTCAGCCCGTGCTCTGATGCTTGGGAGGGCTTCCCTCTCCGCGATGCGCTTGCGAAGGTGGGCATTCTCCTGCCTCCAGTACTCCCGTTCTCTGGTCAGCCGGGTTATCTCAAGCCCGGCGGCCGTCGTCTGGCTAGCCTGGTTGAGATAGAAAGAGCCGATGAGAGAACCCAGCACGAGCAGGAGCAGCAGGAGACCCAGGGTCCTGCCGCTCAGTCCCCAGGCAGAGTACCTGCCGATCCGGCTGCCAATAGTGCTCCTGGGAATGAAGATGGGATCTATCTCCACGACGATCTCCTAAGGGACTACACTCTCTCAGCTACTCTCAGCTTAGCGCTGCGAGAGCGCGGGTTCTGTCTCACTTCCTCTGCTGTCGGGCGTGCTGGCTTCTTGCTCAGGATCCGCAACGTGCGCTTGTGTTCGCATGCGCACACTGGCACCTCTGGCGGGCAGATGCAGTCGTGCGATTCTCTGGCCATGAATTCCTTAACGAGACGATCCTCGAGCGAATGAAAAGAAATGATGGCCACTCTCCCGCCTCTGGCAAGGACGGCTACGGTCTGCGGGAGCACCGTGGACAGTGCCTACAATTCGCCGTTCACCGCTATCCGCAACGCTTGGAAGGTCCTGGTCGCTGGGTGTATTCTCCTTCGTCGTCCTGCGGCCCTGGCCACGACATGGGCCAGTTGCAGGGTCGTTCTGACTGGACGGCCGCGCACAATGGCACGGGCGATGGCCTTGGCCTTAGGCTCTTCTCCGTACTTGACGATGATCTCAGCGAGCTCGGCCTCGGTCAATTCGTTGGCCAGGTGTTCGGCGGTGATCTCGCCACTTGGATCCATTCTCATGTCGAGGGGACCGTCGGTTTGAAGCGAGAACCCCCTTTCGCCATTATCAAGCTGTAGGGATGATACCCCCAGGTCCAGCAGAACCCCGTCAGATGGTATGAAGCCTTCGGCAGAAGCGCTGGCCTCCAGCCGGACAAAGCTGTCGCATACCAGCGTGACGCGGTCACCGTATGAGCCGAGCTGGTGCTCGGACAACTGGATCGCCGCGGGGTCCTGGTCAATGCCCAGCAGCCTCCCATTGGGATTCGATCTCTCGAGTATGGCTCTTGCGTGCCCCCCTGAACCCAGTGTACAGTCTATGTACGTGCCGCCTGCCTTGACATCCAGTACATCCAGAACCTCGTTTAGCAGAACAGGTGAGTGCAGCCATGACCGGTTCACAGTCTTATGCCCAGCTCGAAGAGGCGTTCAGCGATGGCGTCTCCGTCCTTCTCGATCTCGTCGCTCTTATGTCCCCACCTCTCATGGCTCCAGACTTCCAGGCGACCTCCGCTGCCGACGATCACCGTCTCGCCATCCACCCCAGCGAGTTCTCGGAGTTCGCTCGGCAGCAAGATGCGGCCTTGCTTGTCGGGCTCACAGTCGGTGGCTTTGCCGTACACACGGCGGGCGAAGTTGCGAGAGTCCTTGTCGTTGAGGGGAAGTTCATTCATCTTGACGGCGAGTCTCTCCCATGTCTCCATAGGAAAGACCCACAGCTCACCATCAAGACCGAGGGTTACCACCACACCCCTGGCCAGTTCCGTCCTGAACTTGGCGGGTAGTGTGAGTCTACCCTTGCTGTCGATGTTGTGGAGGTATGTACCGAGGAACATTTGTGCTACGCGCCCCACTCCGGGTCTATTTGGCGGCCATTCCCTGGCGAAACGCCCCACTTCTCCCCACTATTACCCACATTATACATCAACCACGCAAGTTTGGCAATAGGCTAAAAGGACTATATGGGGCGGTGAAGCAAGATTTAAGGTTTGTCTCCACGGTCAGCGACTGCTCCGTGGGTTTGAGAGCACTAGTTGTGATGCCGTTCAGTCGGTCAATCTCTCGGAGGGGACGTGCACCGAGCATGATGCGGCGAGAAGCCAAGTTGCGGCGAACGGAGGATGTCGGTTGTCGCCTCTTGGCTGCCGAGGAGCACGAGCTGGTCCATGAGCTTGTGCGGAGGCAGGGATGCTGATTGCATTGTAGGGCGGCCGAGAAGACGATCGGCTCCCTTGATGCCCCTGCAGTCGGTTGGCGGAACGAGCGAGAGGTCAGGATGGAAGGAATGACTGACGTCGAGGCCCTCCTGAGCCAGGGGGTTGCGGCGGCCAAGGCAGGCAAAGAAGACGAGGCCCGGGATCTTCTTTCTCAGGTGCTCGACTTGGATCCTGAGAACGAGCGAGCCTGGCTCTGGATGAGCGGGCTGGTCCCCAATGAAGAGAAGATCGTGTGCCTGCAAAACGTCCTGGAAATCAACCCATCGAATGAGTTCGCACTGATCGGGTTGGAGTCCTTGCTGGGGAAGTCGGGGCGGGCGGAGGAACAGGAGTCTGCAGTCGGGAAGCCTGGGCCGCCGGTCGCTGGGCTGCGAGAGGAGACAGAATCATCAACCTCGTCCGCCGCTGAGAAAGGAATACCCAGGCGGGGTCGTGGCTGTGCGGCGCAGATCGGCTTGGCTTTTCTGGCAGTGATCGCCTTCGCGGTGTGTGGGGTGGCGGCAGTGCTGGGGGGGATGGTGATCACGGCCCAGCCGCAGCAGGCCACCCCCACCACAACGGCGCCCGTGATGCCGGCTGACACACCCACTCCTGTCCCCGAGCTCACGTTTCCCCCGACTTTCACACCCACCCCCACCCTTACCCCAGTACCGACCCCCACTCTGGTCGTGCCTGACGCGTACATACCCGGTTTTCCCATAATCAGTGAAGGTGCCTACGATGAGGTGGAGACCAGGGTGAGCGACCTCAGAGAACTGGAGGGTCTGCGTGAGGTCCAAATGGTGACCTTCACACGGTACCGCCTGGAGGACTACCTCAATGAGTGGTATCAGCGAGAGGAGTACCTTGCCGAGCTGGAGACCACGGAGAAGCTGTATCGGGTGCTCGGTCTGATTGAGGAAGACTATGATCTCGTGGAGAATCAGATCGAGGTACTGCGTGAGTACATCGCCGGACTGTACGACAGCGAGCGGGAGGAGATATACCTGGTCTTGGATCGTTATACCAGCGACTTGTGGCTGGAAGTGACCTTCGCCCACGAGTTCACTCATGCCTTGCAGGACCAGCACTTCGACCTCGACTCATTGGACGACCGCTCTCTCACCACCGATTCCAGGCTGGCGCTACAGGCACTCATCGAGGGCGACGCCACGCTGGTCATGGTGGAGTATGCCTACGAGTACCTCTTCCAGATGTCGTTTGATCGTTCCGATCTTCTGGAGGCCATACAGCAGGTGGAACAGGGCGAGTACGAAGGCGCGCCCACGGTGGTTCGTGAGACCGAGGGGTTTCCCTATGAGCAGGGAATCGTCTTCGCGGCCGCGTTGCTTGAACGTGGTGGTTGGGAGCAACTGAATCAGGCCTTTCGTGATCCTCCCCAGACGACGGAGCAGGTCATGCACCCGGACAAGTATCTGGCCGGCGAGGTTGGCCAGGTGCCTGAGGTAGGTAGTCTGCCTGGTGCGCTTGGCGAGGGGTGGGAAGAGCTGAGCAGGGATGTCCTCGGCGAGTTGTTCATCCGCGTCTACCTGGAGAGAGAGCTGGGCAGCGAAGAGGCATTGATGGCAGCGGAGGGCTGGGAGGGGGACACAGCGGCGTTTCTGTCCAACGAAGAAGAGGGACAACAGTTGTTCGTGCTACGGATTCACTGGGATAGCGAGTCCAACGCGGATGAGTTCTTCTCTGCCTACGCTACTTTCATGCAGCGCGCGGGAGCTGGCACGGGCTCGACTGAAGATCCACACCGCCAATGGTGGCACACCGAGGGCCAGGTGGCCTGTTTGAGCCAACAGGGCGATGATACGTTGCTTCTGCTGGCCTCCGATTCCGAGAGTCTTGAGACTGTTCTCGCCGAGTTCGCGGGCTTCTAGGGGAAGCCGCTGGCGCCTGGCAACTCGCGCCATCGGTGAATGCGTCAGGGAGGCGCGATGCCTGGTTCCTCCGCATTCATCCCTGACGCGTCTCCATTGCTGCTGCCCCCTAGGATCGGCGCGCTGCGCCTCTGTTCAAGTCGATCAGTCGGACGCGCTGATCATGATCTCACCGAACAACTCGCTCTGCTCGACAACTACCTTTCGCCTCTTCATCAGTTGCAGGAGGGCCAGGAAGGTGACGATGATCTCCATTCGAGAAGCGGCCTGCTCGAGGATTCGAGTGAAGCTGTAGCGCCGTTGTCTATCCAGTAAGCTCTCGAGATGGGCGATCCTGTCCGGCAGGGAGATCTGAAGGGGCGTGACTACATCGTTAGCCGAAGACGCCGTCTTGCTCTCCAGCGCTTGTCGCACCGCAAATACGAGAGCATCTAGGGTGATGCCTTCCAGATGCACGGTGGGCTCTGGTAGAGGCGGAGGCAGCAGGCGGGCGTAAGCTCGCAGCCCGTGCTCCTCTCTGAATCGGAGTTCCTGAGCGGCACCCTTGAATCTGCGATACTCGATCAGGCGTCGCACGAGTTCGTCGCCGACGTCCTCCTCTTCCTCATCCTCGGCCTCAACAGGCGGCTGGGGCAGCAGCATTCTGGACTTGATAAGCAAGAGCTTGGCCGCGATGATCAGGAAATCCGCAAGCTTCTCGGCCTCTAGCTTCTCAACCTGACTGATGTAGTCCAGATACTGATCAGTCACCGTGGCGAGCGAGACCTTGGTGATGTCGAGTTCTCGCTCTTCGATGAGATGAAGTAGCAGGTCCAGAGGGCCCTCGAAGACGGGCAGTCTTACCGTGTATGTAGTGGACAAGTCTAAAATCCTCGGAACTCGTCGATGGGCTGACGAAGCCATTCCTGATTATGGGCGAGATGCTGTCGCGCGTTGTTGTCGCAGCTCTCGCCATGAGTGGTGTCTCTCGCCCACAAGGGCGATGGGACCTCGCCAGACAGGCGATCCCACGCCAACCGGGTGACGTGCAGCGGCTGGGCCATTATACGGCAAATGCGGGCGGGTTGTCCATGGCATTGGCATCGGTCCGTCGAGGGGCCCCGCAATTGGATTGTAGATCTCAAGGTGCTATAATTGGCATGACCGAGCATACTGTTCCCCAAGTGACCGCTGGAGACGACATCATGATCGCTTGCTCTCTGACAGACGCGATCCGGCCGCGCACCTCAGCTCGGGCAGTGCATCCCAACGAAGCGACGAGGTCTGGTGAAGGTGGTGCGCGCACCAGGGCAGTGCTCGCTTCAGCCACATGGGTGTCAGGCCACCTAGGCTTCCCTGACTCTCGCGCTTTCCGTGTACTGCATGACTTCCTTGGGACGGTCAGAGAATGGAGTTCATGAGGGTCTTGTACTCCGGAGACGTGAGATGGGTGTTGCTGGAGGACGCCGGGCTGTTCTGGATCCGCGGCGACCCCTTTGGGGAATGGGCGAGAGCCGGAGAGGTCTCCTGTCTGGCCGGCATCAGGTTCCTGCCGCCATGTGAGCCGACGAAGATCGTGGCGGTTGGGCTCAACTACCTCTCCCACGCCGAGGAGATGGGCAGCCCGCTTCCGGCAGAACCAGTGCTTTTTCTCAAACCCCCAAGTTCGGTGGTGGGGCACCGGGACAACGTGGTCTATCCTCGACACCTGAGTCTCAGGGTGGACTACGAGGGAGAACTGGCGCTCGTGATCGGTAAGCGTGGTAGAAACATCCCTCGGGCGGAGGTCTTTGACCACGTGTTCGGGTATACCTGCGCCAACGATGTGACGGCTCGCGACCTTCAGCGCCAGGACAACCAGTGGACTCGAGCAAAGGGCTTCGATACCTTCTGTCCTCTGGGACCTGGGATTGCTACAGATGTCGAGGCCGCTTGTCTGATGATCACTACTAGAGTGAATGACCAGATTCGCCAGCGGGCGTCTACGAGCGAGATGATCTTCCCTGTCGACGTGCTCGTTAGCTACATCTCGCAGGTGATGACGCTGGAGCCGGGGGATGTCCTTCTCACTGGCACCCCCGCTGGTGTTGGTGAGCTGCGGCCAGGCGACATCGTCGAGGTGGAGATTGATGGAGTTGGCACGCTGACGAATCCGGTTGTGGAGGCATAGGTTCTTTGTGTGTGCAGTTTCTTGTGATATACTCTTGTGGGGAGCAATGAGGAATGCAACACCTTGTCACCGGTGCGGATCTGTCGGCCAGTGAGATCTGGCAGTTGTTGGAATTGGCGGCGGATCTCAAGGATGAGTGGAGGGGTGGCGGGAACAAACCTTTTCTTGCGGGCAAGACCCTGGGAATGGTCTTCCAGAAGCCATCGCTCCGTACGCGGGTGTCCTTCGAGATGGGCATGGCGCACCTTGGGGGTCGTGCCATGTATCTCTCACCCCAAGAAATCCAGTTGGGGCAGAGGGAGAGCGTGGCTGACATAGCCCGTGTGCTGAGCAGGTATGTGCATGGGATCATGGCGCGCGTGTTCGCACACGCAGATGTAGAGGAGTTGGCTGCCCATGCCAGCGTTCCCGTCATCAACGGCCTGTCCGATTTCGTTCACCCATGCCAGGCACTCAGCGATCTCTTCACCATCCATGAGAGGAGGGGCACTATCGAGGGTGTGACGCTGGCCTATCTGGGGGATGGCAATAACGTTGCCAATTCTCTTCTCCTGGCGGGTAGCAGGGTGGGAATGGAAATCAGAGTCGCTACGCCCTCAGGGTACGAACCCGATGCGCAGGTAGTCAGCAAGTCCACGGAGTGGGCGCAGGAGGCGGGTGGGAAAGTAGTATTGGATGCGAATCCACAGTCGGCTGTTCGTGGAGCCGACGTCATCTACACTGATGTCTGGACCAGCATGGGGCAGGAGGCCGAGCGGGAGGCGCGTCTTCCACTTTTCCGTCCATACCAGATCAACAAAGAACTCCTGGCTTTGGCCAAACCGGATGCGGTGGTCATGCACTGTCTCCCTGCCCATCGAGGTGAGGAGATCACGGACGAAGTCATTGACGGCCCCCAGTCCATTGTCCTCGATCAGGCCGAGAACAGGATGCACCTCCAGAAGGCGATACTAGTGAGCTTGATGGCCGACTGACGTGAGGCGGCCTTGGGGATGCTCCGTCTGTTCTGGGTTTGTGCAACGTTCACGCAGATGTCGCATGGTCTTTGCGATCCGCTAGGCGCGTATAGGTTTCAGTCGAGGTGAGATGACTGGCAACCGTTCGGCATTCGAGGCGGCAGTCAAGAGAGCACATGGCTACGCCTGGGAGAAGCAGTGGATGAAGGCCATCGAACAGTACGAGCTGGCTTTGGCTGACTTCCCAGACGATGCGACTGCGAGAAGCGGTTTGGCCTTCGCCTACCATGGGGGTGAGAGGTTGAAGGAAGCCCTGCGCGAGTACCGGAAGCTCCGCGAACTTAGGCCGGACGACCCCGATCCCAGGGCGAAGATGGCACACGTACTGGAGGAACTCGGGCGGAGCTCTGATGCTGCTGAGGCCTGGCTGGACGTGGCCGAGTTGCACGTTCAGCAGAGGGCGCTGATGCGGGCCGTGGAGGCGTGGAAGGAGACGCTACGGTTGCAGCCGGCGGACAAGGAAGCTCGCTACAAGCTCGCCGAGGCCCTCGAACGCGAGTCCCATACCGCTGAGGCAGCCAAGGAGTACCTTGCGTTGGCGAGGTTGTGGCACCAGGAGGGCGACCCGCGGCAAGCAGCAGTACACTGCAGGCGAGCGTTGTCGCTCGATCCTGGGAACAAGGCGGCCAGGGGTCTCCTGGAATGCATGGCATCTGCGAACGGAGGCGTTGCATCGGAGCCGTCGCTCTCGCTGAGAAGAGAGGAACTCGGCCCGGTGGACGAGGCTGTCAAGACCGCGCTGGGTGTTCTGGCCGAGGCCTTGTTGGGAGACGGACAACTCGTCCCAGCCTCTGACATCTCCACTGATTTGGGATCAGGCGGATCCGTCCTGGAGGCGCAGTCGGAAGTCCGTGCTGTGCTGGCCAAGGCGGTTGACCTTCACTCTCGCGGGGTGATCAAGGAGGCGCTCGGCTGCTACAAGGAGGCGCTCGCGATGGGAGCGGCGCGAACGGAGATTGAGTTCAGCCTCGGCCTCCTGAACAAGCAGCTATCCCGCCATGACGAGGCAGTCGGATACCTTCAGAGATCGCTGGAGGCCTCGGAGTATGCTCTGGCCAGTCACTTGAGCTTGGGCGAGACCTTCTGGGCTCAAGGTCGGACCACTGAGGCGCTGGATCATTTCCTTGGGGCGCTGCGGATCATAGATCTGGAGGCCGCGGGGCAGGATGGCGCTCGTGATCTCGATTCCGCATACCAGAGCCTTGCCGCGAGCGGGTGGGGTCAGGGTGGCGCACGGGGTTCGGAGATGCTGGTTCACTCCTTGGTGGAGCTTCTGAGCGGGGGTGAGTGGAGGGAAAAGGTCAAGGAGGCACGCAGTAAATTGCACAGTCTGGCTGAGAACGGTGTCGTCCCCATACTTCCCGAGGTATTGGACATCCCGGGCGGCGAAGAGGTGGTGGACATGATGACCCGCAGCCGGGAGTATCTGCGGGGGGGGATGCCGTTCACGGCTCTGGAGGAGTGCTACAGGGCTATACGGCTCGCACCCACCTACCTGCCCGTGCACCTCGGGTTGGCGGAGGTGTTCGCGCAGCAAGGAAAGGCCGAGGAAGCTGTGAGCAAGTACGCAGCCGTGGCAGAGGCCTACCTGATGCGAGATGATCCCCGCAAGGCGATGGATGTGTACAGACGGGCACTCGTCGCTGCTCCGATGAGCATCTCCGTCAGAGAGAAGCTAATAGATCTCCTGATAGAGAATGGCGAGCTGAATCTGGCTCTGGACGAGTACGTGGCTCTGGGGGAGAGCTACTACCGGTTGGCTCGTGTGGACGCTGCGCTGGAGAGATACGAGCAAGCCCTGAGCTTGGCAAGTCGGACTGGGGCGGCCACTGACTGGAGGGTCGGCATTCTGCATCGGGTGGCTGACCTGCACATGCAGCGCGTACATTGGAAGGAAGCAGCCTCCGTCTTCGAGAAGATCCTGGGGTTGTCGCCTGATGACGAGCAAGCCGGTTTCCGTCTTGTCGAACTGCGATACAGACTCGGGCAGGAAAGACTCGCCCTGGCCGATGTGGACGCCCTGATCGTCCGATATGGGAAGCGCGAGGAGTTGCCCAAGATCGCCGCACTGATGAAGGACCTGGTGGCTGCAAATCCACAGGACTTGTCACTGCGATCCAGGTTGATCAGGATCTACGTGGAGCTGGGCAAGAAGAGGGAAGCGATCGCAGAGCTGGACACGCTGGGCGAACTGCAGTTGGAGGCTGGCCGCAGGGCAGAGGCGATGGAGACCCTTCGAACGATCATCTCGCTGGAACCAGACGAGAAGGAAGGGTACACTCGACTGCTGCGGGAACTCCAGGACAGAGCCCCCAGCGCGTGAAATACGGATAGGCACACGAAGGCCGTTTGCAGGCTACGAGAGGTCTCTTGTGTCCGACATCCTGTGGATACTGTCGCACTTCCAACTGAGGGATCTGCTTGACATACTGCTCGTGACCGCCATGTTCTGGGGGCTGATGTACCTCGTGAGAGGTACGAGGGCGGTCGCCCTGATGAGGGGTGTTCTTCTGCTCGTCATAGCGGTGGTGCTGGCCAGCAACTTCCTCTCCCTGACGGCTTTTAACTGGCTGATTCGCAATACTCTCCCGGCACTGTTGGTCGCCGTGCCGGTCATTTTCCAGCCAGAACTACGACGTGCCCTGGAGCGCATTGGCCGGGGCGGAGGCTTGATCGCCTTCTCTTCTACAGAGTCCGTCACCATGGGGGTCAGCCGAAACATCGCTCGTGCCGCAGTGCAGTTGTCGGAGCGGAGGCACGGGGCTCTGATCGTGGTGGAGCGTGAGACCGGTCTCCAGGAATACGTCGACACCGGGATTCCCATAGATGGCGAGGTGACTGCCGAGCTCCTGCTGACCATTTTCCAGCCCAACACGGCATTGCACGATGGCGCCGCGATAATCAGAGGGGGCAGGATTGTTGCCGCGGCTTGCATTCTGCCGCTGGCTGAGACCAGCCGGGTCCGTCGAGGCCTAGGACTGCGGCATAGGGCGGCCGTCGGGATCACAGAGCAAAGCGATGCTGTGGCAGCCGTCGTTTCGGAAGAAACGGGAACCATCTCTATTGCCAGGCACGGGCGACTGGTGAGTGATCTGGACGAAACTGGCCTGCGGGAGGTGCTACGGTCTTCGTACCGGCGCCCTTTGGGCACCACACTCTCTCGCTGGTCGCCTCAGAAGTAGAGTCAGGATCGGTTGCTCCATGTCCTTGACACGAAGCGCTCGCTCCGCAGGTGACCAGAGCAGGCTGCGTTCTTTGGTGAGCACAGGCAACCTCGGGTCTCTGCTGATGGCCTTGGTCCTGGCAGTGATGGTATGGATGGCGGCAACCATCCAAGAGAACCCTTTCGCGGAAGGGTTCTTGGCCGATCCGGTGCCAGTCGAAGTGGTCAACCGGGGAGAGGGTCTGGTCATCGTGGGGGGTGTGAATCAGCAGGTGAGAATCAAAGTCAGGGCCCCGGAGTCTGTCTGGGAGGACCTAGGAGCAGGCGGTTTTCGCGCCCAGGTAGATCTGCAAGGTCTCGATGTGGGACTACACGAGGTTGCGGTGAGGGTCGAACCGGCCAGCAGTCTCGTGAGGATACTGAGTACGTCACCAGGTGCGCTCACGATTCGTCTTGACACCAGAAGCGAGAAGATGGTCCGAGTCAGGGTTAGCCTCTATGGCAATCCACCGTCGGGGTATGGGACTGGATCCGTCAAGGTGGATCCATCTGTGGTGATGGTGAGTGGGCCCCAGACTCTCGTTGATCAAGTTGTGGAGCTCACGGCGGACGTGTATCTGAGCGGCGAAAAGGACACCTTCGAGCGCAGCGCATCGCTGACCCCCAGAGATGAGGTAGGTAATGCCCTGGATGGTCTGGAGCTCGACCACAAGACAGCCACCGTCACCGTGCCCGTCGAACAGCAGGTAGGCTATCGGGAGCTCTCCATCAAGACCATCATCGAGGGGAATCCCGCGCCTGGCTATTGGATTAGCAGCATTGCTGCCGACCCTTCCACAGTGACCGTGTTTGGGGACCCTACCGCGGTGAACGAGATCCCTGGCTACCTTGAGACATATCCCGTCAAGGTCGAAGGGGAGCGAGACAATGTCTCACAGCAGGTGGCCATCGTCTTCCCAGGAGGGGTCTCCTCGTTAGAGAATGTGGTGACTGTACAAGCTCTCATACAGATATCGCCTGTACTCAGCGGTCAGACAATCCAACTCACGCCTGAGATACGGGGCCTGGGAAGAGGACTGGAGGCCACCTTCTCTCCAGAGACCGTGGAGGTTATCCTCTCCGGTCCTCTGTCGGAGCTTGAGGCGCTCCAGGCGGGAGACGTGCGGGTTGTACTGGATCTGTCCGACTATGAACCCGGAACGCATTTTGTACCTCTCACGGTGGAGAGGCCTGAGTCGCTGGAGGTACAGGCGGTTCTTCCCGACCAGGTCGAGGTGGTGATTAGGGAGTCATGACCAAGCCCCTCGTCGCCCTGGTTGGTCGTCCCAATGTGGGCAAGTCCACCCTCTTCAATCGCCTCATCGAGGAACCCTTGGCCATCGTAGAGGATACCCCGGGCACCACGCGAGACCGCATCTACGCAGACGCAGAGTGGGGGGGCATCACTTTCACGTTCGTAGACACCGGGGGGTTACTGCCAGATTCCCCCAGTGACCTTGCAGCTTCGGTGCGGGAGCAAGTGACGACTGCCATCAGTGAAGCAGACGTCATCATCTTTTTGGTGGACGTGAATGAAGGGCCCACCGCTGGCGATGGGGAGATCGCAGACCTCCTCCGCCGTTCCAGCAAGCCGGTGCTCTTGGCGGCGAACAAGGCCGATAACCAGAGGCGTCGCCAGGACGCGATGGAATTCTATGAGCTTGGATTGGGAGATCCCTTGCCTCTCTCGGCTCTACACGGCACCGGCACGGGGGATCTTCTCGAGACTCTCCTGAAGGTCGCCCCTGCCGACACGGGGGATCAGCCAACGGAGGGGACCAGAATAGCGATAGTAGGTCGCCCCAACGTGGGCAAGTCCTCGCTGTTGAACGCAGTCCTGGGCCAGCAGCGCATGATCGTCAGCGAAGAGCCGGGCACTACACGAGATGCGGTCGACAGCGTGATCGAGTGGAACGGGGAAACGGTGATACTGGTAGACACCGCCGGCATCAGACGGCGGGGACGGGTGGCACCGGGAATCGAGCGGTACAGCGTGATTCGCGCCCTGCGGGCCATTCAGCGCGCCGACGTCGCCTTGCTCCTGCTCGATGCCGTGGAGGGAGTTACCGAGCAGGATGCGCACATCGCGGGCTATGTGCTGGAACAGGGCAAGGGGCTAGTCATCGTGGTGAACAAGTGGGATCTGGTGGAGAAGGATACCCACACCATGCAGCAGTACACCAGCGACATCCGCGAGGCCCTGAAGTTCGTGGCCTATTCCCCAGTGGTCTTCGTTTCGGCCACCACTGGACAGCGCGTCACGAAGCCCATCGACGTTGCCCTGGCTGTCCAGGAGGCAAGGTCACGTCGCATCTCAACGGGCGAACTGAATAGAGTCGTGGGTGAGGCGACAACAAAGCACGCGCCTCCCTCGAAGAAAGGGAAGCGTCTCAGGATCTACTACGCAACGCAGATCGGAGTGGCTCCACCTGCCTTCGTGTTCTTCGTTAATGATCCTGAGCTAGTGCACTTCACATACCAGCGATACCTGGAGAACCAGTTGCGCGATGCCTTTGGCTTCGAGGGTTCTCCTTTGAGGATGATCTTCCGGAGCCGAAGACGAGACGCATCGCACCAGGTCGGCGCCTGATACTCATCGGTTCTCCAGAATCTGGCGCGCGATCACCAATCTCTGGATCTCCGAGGTTCCCTCTCCGATTGCGGTCAGCCGGTTATCCCTGTAGAATCGCTCGACGGGATAGTCCTTCGTGTAACCGTAGCCAGCGTGAATCTGAAGCGCGTTGTAGCACGCCAGCTCGGCAGCCTCGGAGGCGAACAGCTTGCCCATTGCTGCCTCTTTGGTGAACTTCTTGCCCTCGTCTTCCAGGCACGCTGCCTTGAGGATCAGCAAGCGGCCACCCTCCAGCCTGGTGGCCGCGTCCGCGATCATCCACTGAACCGCCTGGAACTCTGCGATTGGCCGGCCGAACTGCTGGCGATCCCTGGCGTACGATATGGCGGCTTCCAGAGCAGCCTGGCCCAACCCCAGGGCCATGGCTCCAATGCTTATACGACCGCCGTCCAGCACCTTCAGTATCTGCTTGAACCCGTCTCCCTCCTTGCCGAGCAGGTGGTCTTTGGGGATTCTGCAATCCTCGAAGAAGAGCTGCGAGGTAGGGGAGCCTTTCAGGCCCATCTTGTCCTCGATCTTACCCACAGAGAAACCCGGGGTGTCTGTCTCCACGATGAAAGTCGATATCCCACGTGATCCCATGGACGAGGGATCGGTCCTGGCGACCACGATCAAGGTCTGAGCTATGGGACCGTTGGTGATCAAGGACTTGGCCCCGTTAATCACCCAATGGTTGCCGTCCAGGGCGGCGGTCGTCTTGGTTGATCCAGCGTCAGAGCCAGCCTCGGGCTCGGTGAGACCCAGCGCTCCGATGGCCTCCCCCTTCGCGAGAGGCACGAGGTACTTCTTCTTCTGCTCCTCGGTCCCGAACAGATAGATGGGAGAACTACCAAGGGAAACGTGGGCGGCGTAGGAGAGCCCATGGGAACCGCATGCACGGGAGATCTCCTCCGTGGCGATGGCATAGCACACGGTATCTCCTCCGGCGCCGCCGTACTGCTCTGGCCAGGGGAGGCCCAGCAGCCCAAGTTCCCCCATCCTCTTGAAGTTGTCTGCTGGGAACTGTCCGTCCTTGTCTATTTGGGCTGCGATGGGCATGATCTCGCTCTCAGCGAAATCACGCACCATGTCCCGAATCATCTGTTGTTCTTCCGTCAGCTGGAAATCCATCGTCTACTATCCTCGTGTGACACGATGAGACCTTGAGGCAAGAGCCCTGGGCGGGGCCACCATCGTCAAAGGAGCAGAGATCAGCAACAGAACATCGTCTAGACCGGCTTGAAGTGCTCGATGTCCAAGATGGAGCCTTCTCTCTCCTTCTTTGGTTTGAAGACTGCCTCGACCTCCATCCCAATCTCCACGTCCTCAGGCTTGGTCATCCTCAGTCTGTGGACCAGACCACCGTGGGCCCCCGGGAGTCTGACGAGCGCCAGTATGTCTGGTTCGTCCAGCGCTTGGTCGTCCAGGGAGCGGGTCAGGACGGTGTAGGTGTACACTGTCCCCTTGGCCGGCAGCTCAACCCACTCATCCAACTGGCAGAAACATCTCTCGCAGTACATGGAGGGCGGCACATAGGTGAGATCGCAGGCGGGGCAGACGGTGCCCAAAATGACGCCGCGGTCCTTTATGGCACGGAGGAACGTCTCACCGGCGATGCCAACCGTGTATTCGCTCTCCAGCGGAATGTTGTCGTACCACACCTTCGCTTTTCCGAAGGTTCCTATGCGTTCAATAAGGGACATCTCGATTCCTCCTCGGGTTCCGACATAGCCAGCCTGAAAGACCTGCTGAATCTGTTCGGCATCCTTTCACAAAGGCTTGAAGTACTTGATATCCGTGATTGAGCCTTCCCGTTCCTTGGCTGGTTTCCAGACAGCCTGTACCCTCATGCCTACTGTCACATCGTCTGGATTGACCTCGTCCAGTAGGTGGAGAAAGCCGGCGTTGGAGGCACCATCTATCCAAATCACAGCGGGGATCTGTGGCTCTTTGGCTCTGCTGGCATCCCAGCGAATGTAGCAGATGGAGTATGTGTTGACAGTGCCCGTGTCTGCGAGATACACCCAATCATTCAGGGGCTCCCAGCACCATTCGCAGACCACACGCGGCGGCACAACCAAGCGCCGGCAACGCCTGCACTTGATACCGATGATGCGCCCGTTCTTCAGCTCCTCCAGGTAGCGACTGATGGCTACGCCGGCATCCCATCCATACTCCAGCCTTGGCTTCCAGTAAGTCGTGAGGACCTTGCCTGCATCCAAGTCGTCCTGGGTCAATGGCGTGCCGGGGAAGCTTTCGATGTTGGCACTCATGTTAGTAATCTCCTATGGTCTAACCTGTTATCTGGGATTGGCCGCCTCAGATACCCAGTACGACGACACATCCCACCTGCATCAGGTCGCCCCACGACTGGGCAAGGCCGGTGCGCGGCTGTCCAGGGACCTGCCGCTTGCCAGCCTCTCCTCGTAGCTGCCAGAAGATCTCAGATAGCTTCATCATGCCCGAGGCGGCTATGGGGTTCCCTACGCCGAGCAGGCCGCCTGAGGGACAGACCGGCAGATCGCCATCTCTTGCCGTCACGCCGTCAGCGGTGAGACGAGGAGCCTCGCCTTTCTCGCAGAGGAGAAGACCTTCCAGGTGGTGCAGTTCCTTGTAGTCGAAGGGGTCATAGGGCTCCACCACATGGATCTCCTTCCTGGGCTCCTTGATGCCAGCCATGTCGTAGGCCATACGGGCGGCGTACTCCACGTACTTGGGATAGTACAGGTCACGGTTGGTCCAGTATGCGGTGTCCAGGGACCAGCCCACTCCTTTGACCCACACTGGCTTGTCGGTGACGCGCTTTGCCACATGCTCAGCAGCGAGAACCATGGCAGCCGCCCCGTCGCTCGTGGGGCTGATATCCAGTCGCTGCACGGGCCAGGCCAGGACTTCGGAGTTCAAGACATCCTCCACTGTGATGTCGGCTGCCAACTGGGCGCAAGGATGGTCCAGAGCGTTGCGTTTGTTCTTGACAGCCACCCTGGCGATATCCTTCTTTTCAAGACCGTGTACGGTCATGTAGCGGTTCATCTCCAGAGCGAAGATCCAGATCAGGTTCGGCTTGAGGGCTCGCTCCGTGGTGTGATCGAAAATCGTGAGGAAGGCACCCTGAGGGTGCGGCTTGCAGCTGGACATCTTCTCCTCGCAGACCACGAGGCAGGTGTCGAAGAGCCCAGACGCGACGTGATACCAGCCCTGGATGGCGGCAAACACTCCGGTACCGCCTCCAACGTAGCACCTCATATACGGTTTATTCCAGGCTCCTGCTGCATCGCTCAGGTATTCCCCCTTCATGTGCACGCCGTCAAAAGCGTCAGGGGCAGTGCCGAGGGCCACAGAGTCGATGTCATCGAGAGTCATTCCGCAGGAATCGAGGGCCATCTTGCTTGCCTGGTATGCCAACTCCCTCCCCGTTTCCTGCGCCCTGCGCATGAACTTGGTCATACCAGCACCTACGACCGCCACTTTCCGCATGCCCATTCCTAACCTCCTCGCTACTCAACACTAGGACCGGCGCCCGAGAGAGGGGCCGGAATTGACCTGTTCTCAGACGCCCAGAACGACTGCCGCCCCGCTGGTGGTGGGGATGCCGCGCCATCCAAAGGCCATACCGGTCTCCACATCCTCCAGCTGTCGCTCGCCGGCTTCTCCTCTCAGTTGTATGACTACCTCCAGGACCCGGGCCAACCCTGAGGCGTCCAGCAGGTGCCCCAGTCCGAGACTTCCCCCCGAAGGATTGATGGGGAACTGGCCGTCAAGCTCTGTCTGGCCTTCTTGCACCAGGTAGCCTGCTTCTCCCTCGCGGCAGATGCCCAGGGCCTCCATGTGCTGCAGCTCCTTGTAGGCGTAAGTATCGTCCACTTCCGCGAAGTCGATCTCTTGCCAGGGGTTCCGTATGCCAGCCGTGCGATAGGCCATTTCTCCCGACTTGCGCGCGTAGGTGGCGCCCTCCCAGTCTCTGGTCTCCAGCGAGGGTGTTTCGTTGCACCAACCTACACCTCTGATCCATATCGGCAGGTCCGTCAAGTCCTCTGCCATGTCGCTGGAAGCGAGAACGATCACTATGGCGCCGTCTGCGTGGGAGCTGATCTCAAGCTTCTTGAGCGGATGAGATACGGTCTCGGAGCCGAGAACCGTCTCGAGGTCGAGCCGGGCACCGTAAGCTGCCGATGGGTTGAGGAAGCCGTTGCCCCTGTTCTTGACCACCACCTGGGCACATTGTGCCTCGGTGGTACCGGTGCTGTACAGATAACGGTTCATCTCCATGCCGGCAATGAAGACGGGATTCGCTCCAAGCGGTCGGTTGTAGATCGGTTCCATTGCGTAGGCGACTACTTCGTTCGGTGTGAGCACGTTGGAAGCCTTGCTGTGTGCCTCGACCATCACGATATCCATGACCCCCGTAAGCACCTGCATGTAAGCTGCAATGAGCCCATGGATGCCGTCCCCCGGGATGGTGTGCACAGGTTTCAGTGCTCCCCCAATCTGGTCGGGGACGTATTCGTCGAAGATGCTGGTCCCCTCGTTGAAGTCTTCGGCTACACTGACGAAGCTCTCTATGTCGCGCTGCGGATCGACGCCTGCATCCTCATATGCCTTGGCCGCCGCGTCATACATAAGCTCCTTGTAGGAGAGATCCGGTGTTATGGATCGGAAACCTGAGTATCCGACTCCGACGATGGCTACTGCTCTCATATGGTGATCCTCCTCAATTCACTCTCGGGACCGAAGCGCACCCATCGAACCGGTCAACTCCTCTGTCCGCCGTATCGGCTTCACGTAGCGGCTCAATGCGGCAAGATCCGACAGGGGCAGCAAAACGGCTGGCGCTTGGCCAGCCGCTAGGTGCACGACTATGCAAACATCTCCCTCACTGGGTCCTCTAGCGTAGGTTGGCCGATCTCCTGGAGCTCGTACCGCACCCGGTCACACGGCCTATCGATCCGAGCTACTCTGCGCAGGTCTATCGGTGTAGCCACAACGACCAACTCGCATGGAGTGGCGTTGATGGTCTCTTCGAGTTCCTTCACCTGCTGGTGGCCATAACCCATGGCTGGCAGCAGCGGCCCGATCGTCGGGTACTTATCGTAGGTCTCCTTGATGGAACCAACAGCGTACGGACGGGGGTCGACCGTCTCAGCAGCGCCGAACCTCTGGGCTGCCACAGTGCCAGCCCCGAAACTCATTCCGCCGTGGGTCAGTGTGGGGCCATCCTCTACGACCAGCACCTTCTTGCCTCGGATCTCCTTGGGGTCTTCCACTGTGATAGGAGACGCCGCCTCCACGACCACCGCCCTAGGGTTTATGGACCGCACGTTGCGGCGTACGGTGCAGATATCTTCGAAGTCGGCTGTGTCTATCTTGTTAATCACTACCACGTCGGCCATCCGCACGTTGGCCTCTCCGGGGTAGTAGGCCAGTTCGTGTCCCGCGCGGTGTGGGTCTGCGACCACTATGTGCAGATCTGGTCTGTAGAATGGTAGGTCGTTGTTTCCACCGTCCCAGAGTATAACGTCGGCCTCCTTCTCAGCTTCGCGCAGAATGACCTCGTAGTCAACGCCAGCATAGACCACGCCACCTCTGTCTATGTGAGGCTCGTACTCCTCTCGCTCTTCGATGGTGGTATGGTGGCGGTCGAGGTCTTCGTAAGAAGAGAAGCGCTGGCAGATCTGATCAGCCAGCGTTCCATAGGGCATGGGATGACGCACGGTCACCACTCTCTTGTCCAGGGTTTCTAGGATATCTGCAACTCGTCTCGTAGTCTGGCTCTTCCCAGCTCCAGTACGGACGGCGCAGATACTGATTACGGGCAGCTCAGATTCCAGCATGGTGGCCTTGGGCCCCAGTAGTCTCAGATCAGCACCCGCAGCCAAGACCTCGGCAGCCTTGTGCATCACGTAGTCGTGGGAGACGTCGCTGTAGGCGAACACCACTTGATCGACATCAAGTTCCTCGATCAGGTTCTGCAACTCCGATTCCGGGTATATGGGTATCCCCTCGGGATAGCTTTCGCCGGACAATTCCGGCGGATAGATTCTGTCTTCGATGTTGGGGATCTGCGTGGCCGTGAAGGCGACAACCTGATAGGCGGGATTGCCGCGGAAGTAGACATTGAAGTTGTGAAAATCGCGGCCTGCTGCTCCCATGATGATGACCTTGTTTAACGTCATTCCTGTCTCCTCTAGTGCGGGGCCGAACCTCGATCCTATGTTCGAGCCGAGAGAGCTGGGTCTTAGGCGAACCTGGATAGCAGGATTCCGAGTCCGTACAGCATGAGCAACGGGGTGGCCACCAGTGCCAAGTTAAAGGGGTCTGGCGTGGGTGTGACTACCGCTGCCACCACGAATATCAGCACGACGGCGTGCCTCCAGTAGGAGATGTATTTGCGAGTACTCATCAATCCCATCCTGGCTGCTACGTACATCACCAGTGGAGTCTCGAAAACCAGGCCCATCCCCAACATGAATGTGAGCACGAAGGAGATGTACGACGCGATGGTCCACTGTGGTTCCGCAATGTTCGCCCCGAAGCTCTTGAGATAGCCGAGGGCAAAGGGCAGCATCACCACGTAACAGAAGGTCACACCCGCGAGGAAGAAGATGGTGCCGGGCACCGTCCCGAAGAAGACTAGATTCCTGAAGTATCTCTTCTCCTTAGGGTTCTCCATCGCAGGAGCGACGAAAGCAAGGAGCTGGAAGATGAGGTAGGGCAGCGCCAGAAGGACGCCGACCATCAGGGCGACCTTGAAGTAGGTGAAGAACAGCTCGGTGGGGCGCAGGAAGATGGGCTTCAGATCTCCCGCTGGTCGAACGAGAATCTCCATCACTCTGCCGGTGAACAGAATGCTCACGGATGAAGCCGCTATGAGAGCTAGTCCTGCTTTTATGGCGCGGTACCGAAGCTCGACGAGATGCTCGGTCACTCCGTAGAGGAACTGCACGATTCCGAATATCGGACTGCCCTGTCGACGCCAGTCCGCTCTGACCGTCTCCAGATCCAGGGGCTCCAGATTCTGTTGCGATCTTCTAAGGTTCGTCAGGCTGAGCCACAAGGCTTCCACCCCTTCGGGTAGTTTCCGTGGCCCCAATACGATCAATGCCACAAAACAGAGCATGGCTAGCCAGATTATGTCGGACATCCGTCCTTCGCCTCTGGTCCTTCTGGCTGCTCCACTTGCTTCGTGACTTCATGATCGGCCTTCTCTTGGTCGTGTTGCTCTGGTGTCACGATTTGCTGGACCGACTCCTGCAGTTTCTTCTCCACGGATGCAGGGTCGAGCGCTTCCTTCAGTCCCTTCACTTCCTTCATCGGCACGTCAGCGACGGATTGGATCTCGTTCAGGGCCTGTCGCCACTTCCCGATGCTCTTCCCCAAATCCTTGGCCACTTGCGGTAGCCTCTGTGGTCCAAACACGACGAGCGCGATGATGAGAATGACTAGAAGCTCTGCGGGCCCGACCCCTGCGATGTTCATCTGCTCTCAGTCTGAGCTTGCTTTGACACCTGCTTACTGGCCAGTGTGCCCAGTGCTCCGTTGACGAAGCGGCGAGAGCTCTCGCTGCCAAACAGCTTGGCCAACTCGACCGCCTCGTTGATGGCTACCTTCACGGGGATGTCTGGATCGAACAGCATCTCGAAGACTGCGATCCGCAGGATGTTTCTATCTATGGGCGACATCTGTTCCAGGGGCCACTCGGGCGCGATCTCCCGCAATATGGGATCAATGTCCTCACGGTACCTGAGTACGCCTTCCACAAGATGCTGGGCAAACTCTTCGCCGTCCGACGCCACGTCGCAATCGCGCAGCCGCTGCTGGAGAACTAGCGATGGGTCATGGGCGGCCAGATCGACCTCATAAAGAGTCTGGAGAGCCACTGCCCTCGCCTGGCGTCGGGCTTTCATTCCTCAGTTTCCTCGTGCGGTTGGGTGTCTACACCAGCAGCGATGACATCGTCAATGTGGATATTGACCTCGCCAACGTGCATCCCTAGCATGTCGTTGATGGCGCGTGCGGTTTCCAACTGGATGTCGCGACCAAGCTCCAGCAGATTCACGTTCGGTTCAACGACAATGTGCAAGTCCAGGTAGACAACGTCATCTTCCACGCGCATCCTAATGCCTTCACCGAGGCTCTGCCTGCGCAAGAGTCGGCCTACGTTCCTGGTGAAGCTTGAACTCATGGATGCCACGCCAGGAATCGATAGCGCAGTCAATCTCGCGATGGTCAACAGGACCTGCGGGGCGATGGTGACTGTGCCGAGTTTCTCCTCCATGGGCCTACTCCTGTCCCTACAGCATCATGGCCATCATGCCGCCGTCCACGCCCAGGACCTGACCGCTCACGTAGCTGGCCTCCTCCGAGGCGAGAAAAGCGACAGCGTTGGCTATCTCCTCCGCTGTGCCTGGTCGCTTCATCGGAGTCAGTTGCAGGATGTAGTCGATGAGCTCTTGAGGCAGGTCCGCGGTCTGGTCGGTGGGTACGTAGCCGGGGGCTACGGCGTTGACAGTGACGTTGCGAGCACCAAGTTCCCTGGCCACGGCCTTGGTAAAACCGATGACGCCCGCCTTGGAAGCTGAGTAGTTGGCCTGTCCTACCTGGCCGGCCACCCCGGAGACCGAGGTGATGTTTATGATCCGACCGTACCGCTGCCGTATCATGGGACGTTGGGCCGCCTTCGTGCAGTTGTAGGTACCCTTGAGGTTGGTCTCCATGACGATGTCCCAGTCGTCCTCTTTCATGCGCATCAAAAGAGCGTCGCGGGTTATGCCGACGTTGTTGACCAGGATATCAAGCTGTCCGAACTCCTCCAGGGCAGCATCGATGAGTTGCTTGGCCTGCTCTGTCTCTTTGACGTCAGCCTGGACGGCTACGGCCTTGCCACCCGCTGCTGTTATCTCCTTCACCACCTCGTTGGCTGCGTCCGCGCTGCTGTTGTAGTTCACAACCACCCTTGCACCCAGTTTGGCCAGCTTGATGGCGATAGCGCGGCCAATCCCCCGCGAACTGCCGGTGACTACAGCGACGCGGTCAGTCAAGTCCAGCATTCCGTATCTCCTCCCTGCTAGGCTTCGCCGGCGAGTGGCCGCTCATGGACAGCGCCGCTCCTCCACGTACGGACCGCGGAGACGTCACCTATGCAGACCCTGTTCACGTTGCTGTTGATGTGCTTGATGAGCTTGCTCAGGGTATCTTTCGGGCCAATCTCCACAAAGGTCTTGGCGCCATGATCGAGCATCCACAACACCGACGCAACCCACTGCACCGGCGAGACGACCTGCTTTGTAAGCTCCTCTCGGATTGCGTCTGGGTCCAGGAGGGGTTTCCCGGTCACGTTGCCCACCACGGGCGTGTCGGTCTCGCGGAACTCGATGCCGTTCAAGGCTTCGCGAAGTCCTTCAGAAGCAGATTCCATGAGGACGGAGTGGCTCGCTATGCTCACGGCGAGGGGGACCACTCGCCGCGCCCCTTGGTGTTGGGCCAGCTCGATTGCCCGGTCCAGGCCTCTCCTCTCTCCGGAGATAACGACCTGTCCGGGGGAGTTGATGTTGGCCACCTGAACGATAGTGGCTGTCTCCTGGCGGGCCACTGCGCAGGCCTCTGCGACGGACTCCGGAGGTAGACCCAGTACGGCAGCCATGCCACCGGGTCTTTGCTCCCCGGCTTCCTTCATTAGCCTCCCCCGCTCACGAACCAGCCTCAGTGCATCTCCGAAAGAGACCTTGCCGGCGGCCACGAGGGCGGTGTATTCGCCCAGACTGTGCCCCGCGACTGAGGATACTACCCCTACCTCGTCCAGGTTTCCCATAGTCCGTAGAGTGGCCATGCATACAGTCAGAAGCGCTGGCTGAGTATTGATGGTATCGTTCAGTTCCTCCTCAGGTCCCTCGAAGCACAGCTTAGATAGCCCGAAGCCAAGAGCTGTATCCGCTTCATCAAACACAGATCGCGCCTCGGAGTATTGCGCGCAGAGGTCAAGCCCCATGCCTACGTACTGTGAGCCTTGGCCTGGAAAGACAAGGGCCAGTCTATCCGGCATCTAGATTGTCTCACTCCCTTGCCGCAGCTGCAACGCTCGATGCGGTCGGAACAGAACAGCCCGTTGCTGGACGGGGAGATGATTCGAGCGCTGTCACAAGAGGAGAAAAGGCGAGATCCTACTCCGGTTTTGCTTTCGGCTTCACTACCTCCACACCTTTGTAGTGCCCGCACGAAGGGCACACCCGGTGCGGAAGGTGTGGTTCGTGGCATTGAGGGCAGGCGATGAGGTGTGGCGTCCCTAGTGCCTGGTGGCTGCGACGTCCGCCTCTACGTGCCTTCGAGATCCTTCTCTTGGGTAGTGCACCCATGTCAAATGCTCCCGTCTTGCTATTCCTGGTCTATCAAAACTACGCTCATTGGGTTAATAGCAGCTGCCTGAGCACCTCGAGTCGCGGATCTACGGCATCGGGCACGCATTGGCACTGCTCTTCGTTCAAGTTGTTGCCACACATTGGACAGAGACCTGCGCAGTCCCTCTTGCACAGAGGGTTCATCGGCATGGCCAAGAAGAGAGCCTGCCTAGCGACCTCGGTGAGATCCAGGACATGGTGCTCATCGATGGTCGTGGCGTCCTCCTCGGTATCGGACACCGGCAGCACGGCCACTGTGTGTATATCAACCGTTGGATGGAACTCCTCTTCTATCTCCAGTCGAATGGGGATGGAAAACGGCTCCAGGCAGCGGCAACACTCAAGCTGCACGGTCGTCGCCAGCGAGGCGGTGACCAGTATGCCGTCTGCCGTGCGGATCAGAGACACAGTACCTGTTAAGGGCGACTGAACACTCAACTCCGCGTCTATGCCGGCGATATCGTCAGACAGCTCCAGTCGGCGTGCCGCACCTGTTGAGCTCTGTAGCAGCTGTGCGACGTTGATTCTCAAGCCCGAGTAGTCGGTAACTCCCATCCGTCCCATTGTCTCCGTGGTCTGGCGCCCGCGCGCTGCCACCCCAATGCCGTCACTTCGTCTCGTGATCGCGCTCCGCAGGCCTGTCTCCCGGACGGGCTTCGGACGCCAGCCGCGCCATTCCCCCGTCCTGTTGCAAGACCTCAAGACCGTTGCGGATGGTGCTCTGGAGGGCAATGAGTTGGTCCTCCAGCTCTCCAAGCACCCTGATGGCATACTCGTCAGCGCCCCGCATCGTATTCTCAGCATTTCGCTTGGCTTCTTCGCCGATAGCCGCAGAGCGCTCGCGTGCCTCCTCCACCAACCCGCGCTCGTCAACAAGCAACTCCGCTTCTTCCTGAGCCCTTTCCCGGATCATGCGCGCCTCCTGGTGGGCGCGCTCGATGATCTGATCCCTCTCTTCCAGGATGCGCCTGGCTTCAGCGATCTGCTGTGGAATCGCTACCTGCATTTGATCGATGATCAGCAGGCATTCATCCTTGTCCACCACTGCTCCGGACGTCATAGGGAGTCGTCTGCTGTCATTCAGCAGTGTCTGTAGCTGATCGATGAGAAGCGAGATGTCCCGCATTTCGACCACCCCCCAACATTGACCTGTTCTAGTGACGCCCTAGCCAGCCCCACGGCTCGACAGACTACCTACGGAGTGCGTCGTCAATCGCGCATGGTTGTGATCTTAATGCGGTCGGTGATCTCGTCGCCAAGTTCCAGGATCTTGGCCTTGAGCGCGGTTTCCACGTGGGGTGGAACCAGGCTGCTGATGTCTCCCTCCAGCTTGGCCACTTCCTTGACGATGCTGGAACTCAGGAAGTAGTACTCCTTGGCGGTCATGAGACAGACCGACTCGATCTCAGGGGCCAGCACACGATTCATGAGCGCCATCTGGAATTCGAACTCGAAGTCCCCGACCACTCTCAAGCCTCGAACGATGGCCCGCGCGCCCTTTCGACGCGCGACATCCACGGTGAGTCCATCGTAGCTCTCTACCGTTACGTTAGGCCAGCCCTCGAAGGCCGTCTCGGCCATTTCCATCCTCTCTGCTGTCGAGAAGAGCAAGGATTTGATGGGATGGGCGTAGACCTCCACAATCAGGTGATCGAAAAGCGCCGCCGCCCTTCTCGCGATGTCAAGGTGCCCATTGGTAATCGGATCAAAAGTGCCCGGGAAGATGGCTGTGCTCATCTAGGCAGTACCTCCGTCGTTGGCGAGTGTCGACATGCACTCCTGCTATTATAGCACATTCGGACGGAGGTGGAAAGCCTACGGCACTCCATCAACTCAGGTCGCCTTCTCCTCTCTGCCAGAACTGATACACCCGTGTGGCCAGGAGGCGATTCTGAGGCGATTGCAGGCTCGGGTCGTCCTCCCAGATCTCTAGGGCAACCGCGCGGGCCTCTTCGAGAACCCGGACATCGCTCAGGCGGGCCACCTTCAAGTCGGGGAGGCCGCTCTGGCGAGTTCCAAAGAACTGACCAGGACCTCGCATCGCCAGGTCCTCATCGGCCAGCTTGAATCCGTCTTGGGTACTCTCAATGATCTTCAGTCGCTGGACACCGGTGTCAGTCGGCGAGTCGGCGAGCAGGAGGCAGTATGACTGTTGGTCGCCTCTGCCCACCCTACCACGAAACTGGTGCAATTGCGCCAATCCGAAGCGATCAGCTCCCTCTATGAGCATGACCGTAGCGTTGGGGACATCTATTCCGACCTCCACCACGGGAGTGCACACCAGGATGTGCAGTTTGCCGCTGTAGAACTCCCGCATCACGGCCTCTTTTTCCTCAGCCGTCATGCGGCCGTGCAACAGGCCCAAGCGCAGGTCGGGGAAGACCTCTTCCTGCAGTCTGCGGTGTTCCTCCACGGCCGCCTTGGCCTCTATGTTCTCGCTTTCCTCAATCAAGGGACAGACAATGAACGCTTGCTGCCCGTCCATGACCCTGGCACGCAGGAAGGCATAAGCACGCTCTCGCTCCATGGGGTCCATCCATTTCGTGACGATCTCCATGCGGCCAGGCGGAAGCTCATCGATTGTGGAGATGTCCAGGTCACCGTAAATGGTCAGTGCTAGCGTCCTGGGAATGGGGGTGGCGGTCATCACCAGTACGTGGGGATTGTGCCCCTTCTGGCGAAGTGATGCTCTCTGAGTCACACCAAAACGATGCTGTTCGTCGATGGTGACCAGTCCGAGATTGTGGTAGCTAAGGCCTCCTTGAATCAGAGCATGGGTCCCAACGATGATCCGGGCCTCTCCCGAGGCTATCTCGTCGTAGATCTTTGCTCTGTCGGACTGTGATACACTTCCGGTCAGCAGGCGGAGGTGGGAGGACATCTTGGTCATGCCGGGTAGCCAGAGCTCACCCCAGAACTTCTCGAGACTCGCGTAGTGCTGCTCGGCCAGGATCTCCGTCGGCGCCATGAGCACAGCTTGCATGCCGCTGGCCGCTGTGACCAGCATTGCCGCCGCTGCGACAACCGTCTTCCCCGAACCCACGTCTCCCTGGAGGAGTCGGCTCATCGGCTTGGGCTGCTGTAGGTCATCAAGGATCTCTGACAGAGCTTTCTCTTGCGCGGCGGTCAGAGCGAAAGGCAGGGACTCAATGAAGGTTCGGAGCAGGGGTCTATCGATCTGAACGGGCTGGCCGGACCTTTCCTGCCATTCACTCCGCTGTCTCAGCACACCTAGCTGGATCATCAACAGCTCGTCAAGAGCCAGGCGCCGGCGTGCCTGCTCCAGCATGCTCCGGCTGTCGGGGAAGTGTATCTGCCGGATCGCTGACTCGAGGTCCAGGAGCTGTCTCTGCTCGCGTATCGCTACCGACAGGTGGTCAGGAAGCCGCAAGGTCCAGTAGTCTGCGGTTCGTTTGATCAGCCGGCGCAGCCAGCGGGCACTGATGCCTTTAGTGAGGGGATGCACCGGCACGAGACGCCCCGTGTGTACCAGTTCTTCGTCCATGGGCTCCCACGTGGGGGAGGAGAAGGTCAGTCTCCCAAGATACTGGTCCACCTTGCCACTGATGACGATCTGCCGGCCCGGCTTGAGCCTCTTTGCCAGAAACGGCTGGTTGAACCAAGTAGTCTCTACCTTCCCCGTGCCATCCGATATGATACTGGTGACGATGCTCTGGCCCCGCTTGCTGGCGCGCTCTCGCGTCTCCATCACCGTGCCAATGATGGTCACCTCGTCCCGGTATTCCAGCTTGTCGATGGTCTTGAGAGCGCTGTAATCGTCGTATCTGTGTGGGAAGAGGTACAGGAGGTCTTCGATGGTGGTGACGCCCAGTCGCGCCAGGCGACCAGCGTAGGTGTCGCTGACTCCGTGCAGTTCCCGAACCGATGATGAAAGCGCTGTCCTCTCGGTGGCGGGCTTGGCGTTCGCCTGTGGCGCTTCTCGCGATTCTACAGGGGGACGCTCGTCCGTGATGAACCCACCTTCGACCCCGTGCCACTTGCTCAGCGCCCCATCGATGGTCTCTCGTCGCCTGCTCACGTCTTGGTCAGCGTAGGTCTCCAGCAATGCGCACGTGTCGTTGACGAGCTCTCTCACAGATCCGTCCACTGCCCTCTGCAGTGCTTCGACGCGCCAGTGGGCAACGAACTTGCCCAGACCGCCGATAACAGCCTTATCTGTGTATCCGAGATTCTTCTCCAGGTGGAGCACCTTGTCCAGCTTTTCGGAGGGAGACAACACGGCGTCCATCGAACCTAGCCTTTTCTCCAGTTTCGAACTAAAGACCTTCGTACACAAAGACGCCGATGGCGTCGGGTCCGAGGTGGGTGGACAGCACTGGTCCGTATGTCACGAGATCTATGTCTTTCTTAGGGTATGCGGCCTGCAGCCTTTCCATCAACTCCGACGGTTCCGTGGCATTGGCGCCCCTGAGAACCGCTATCTTCTCCAGATGCGGAAACTCGGTCACGAATTCGTAGAGCTTGTCGATGCCTCCGCTCCTCGTTCTGACCTTTTCCAGCGGCAGTATCTCTCCGTCCTCTATGATCAGAAGCGGTTTTATGCTCAGCATCGTGCCTAGGAGGGCCTCGGCTTTACCGATACGTTCGCCCCTCTCCAGGTACTTCAGGCTCTCTACAAAGAACACCAGATAGACGTGAGGAATCATGGCTCTGGCTAGCCTGACCACCTCTTCGAGGTCTGCCCCTTTTCTGGATACCTCGCCCGCAGCAATGGCCAGGGTCCTGAGCGCCAGAGAGGTGGAGAAGGAGTCCACCACCATGATACGCCGCTGTCCGATGAGAGAGTTCGCGGCTCGTCTGGCAAGCTCAACAGTCCTGCTCAGGCGGCTTGAGATGTGGATGGACACGATGTCATCGTTGTTCTGGCCCAGGCGCTCGTAGGTTGACTCGAAGACCTCCAGAGGGGGCGCTGAGGCAGAGGGAAGGGCGTCGGTCTTCTGAAGCTTTCTGGCGAGCTTCTCCGAGTCTATCTCCAGTCCATCAACGAAGGTCTCCCGGCCAACGTGGATGTTCAGCGGGATGACGGCGATGTCCAGCTCCTTCGCCAGGCTCGCTGGTAACTCTGCTGTGCTATCGGTGACTATTCTCACTCTGCCCATTTGATGCGCCTCGTACTCGAGTTGACAGGTCCACCCGTTTGTATACGATCAGGCTCAGCTACTCCACGGACAGTACGTAGTGGTAGTGCGGCTGCCCGCCTGCGATGAGCTCCCATTCCTGGTCCGGATAGCGCTCCCGAAGCGTGCTCAGCAGCTCCTCGGCCTGGTCCTCCGTCACGTCTTCTCCGTAGTATGCGGTAATGATCTCGTAGTCGGCGGCGTTCATCTGCTCCAGCATCTGAAGCGCGACCTCTTCGATGGTTTTCCCTGAAGCTGTCAGATCCCCATCCACCAGGCCGATGAACTCTCCTTCCTTCACTTTCAGTCCATTGACGCTGGCCGAACGAATCGCCCGGGTGATCTCCGCTGTTTGGACACCGTGGGTTGCCTCGTTCATGGCATCGGCGTTCTTCTTCAAGTCGGCCTGGTAGTTGAAAGCCAGAAGGGCACTGATGCCCTGAGGAATGCTCTCGCTGGGCACCACGATCACGTTCTTCTGAGACAGCTCCTTGGCCTTCTCAGCAGCCAGTACCACGTTGTCGTTGTTAGGAAGGACGATGACGTCCTTCTCGTTCAGGCTTTCGATGGCTTGGAGCAATTCCTGCGTACTGGGGTTCATGGTCTGACCTCCGGGCACGATGTTGCTCACGCCCAGGCTGTTGAACACTCGGCAGAGGCCATCACCGGAGACAACAGCCACTATGGCTACGCCGTCTGCTACCTCCTCCTGACGAGGCTGTGGCGTGGTGCTGCCATCCCCCATGACCATGTATTCGCGATGCTGATCCTGCATGTTATCGATCTTGATGTTGTGCAGCGTGCCCTTGGCTGAGGCGTACCCGATCACGTCACCGGGGCGGAAGGTGTGCACGTGTACTTTGATGGTGCTGTCATCGCCCACGACCAAGGCTGAGTCGCCCCACGCGCCTATGCGCCTCTTGATCTCCTCCAGATCCAGCCCCTTGCCTTGCAGGATAAACTCGGTGCAGTAGCCCCATTCCATCTTGCCTTCCACCGGCGCTCTCGCGGCAGCGCTGGGTACTGCTTCGACGAACTCGTCAGTCTCCATCGGCTCTCCCCTCAGGTGCCTTAGCCCTCCCTCGAGGATGACGTACAACCCCTGGCCGCCAGCGTCAACCACCCCGGCATCGCGGAGCACCTTCAGCAGCAGAGGAGTCCTGGCCAACGAGTCCCTGGCTCCGACCACAACCCGCTCCATAACGAGCGTGAAGTCTTGGACTCCGTCGTTCACAGCCGAGTGGGCTGCTTCGGCAGCCTCGCGACCGACAGTGAGGATGGTGCCCTCAACAGGTTTGATGACACCCTTGTAGGCCGTGGTCGAGCCCTCGCCCAAAGCTTGGGCGAAGTCCGCACCATCGAACTGCTTCTTGCCCTTCAGACTGCTGGCAATCCCTCTGAGCATCTGGGAGAGGATCACTCCCGAGTTCCCTCGGGCCCCCATCAACGCCCCGTGGGCGGCTGCCTGAGCCACGGCGGCGGCAGAGTCGTCGGGTGTGGCGTTGATCTCCTCCAGGGCAGCCCGCATGGTCAGCAGCATGTTGGTCCCGGTGTCGCCGTCGGGGACTGGAAACACGTTCAGTGCATTGATGGTCGAAGCGTGTCTCTCCAGCCAGACCGTGCCTGCCTGCAAGATTCTCTTCAGTTCTTGCCCGTTGCACAGAGTGATGGGCTGGGGCGCTCGTGTCGCGCCTGTCATCTTTTCCTTCGTCAACGCTTAAGACCTCCGACCTGACTCAGCGCGCGCCCTCCTCAGTCGGCATCGCTGATACGTAGACCCTGCACGTGGACGTTGACCTCCGCCACCGGCACCCCCAGCGTCTTCTCCACGTTGAACTTGACGCTCTGCATGATGTTGTGCGCAACCTCCGAGACCCTGACACCATACTCCACGATCACGTAGAGATCGATGGTTATCCTATCTGCCGCTAGCTCTACCTGGACTCCCTTCCTCGGGCTCTCGGAGGGATGCAAAAGCTCCGCCAGCCCATCCCGCACGGTGCGTGAAGACATGCCTACGACTCCGTAACATCCCAGCACGGCCTGGCTGGCTATGCTGGCCACAGCCACGGGGGAGATCTCGATGCTGCCCAGTCTCTGCTGTTCTGACATTGCCCTGCCTCATGAGGTCGAGTGGTGAAGGTAGATACTCACCTGGGAACACCAGGCTTCGCTGGTTTGACTAAGTTGCTCCAATAGGGTATGCTTGATATTCAGTCAGTAATGTGTCGAGGGATAAGGTAATGGCCAGAAAATGCGACATATGTGGTAGAGGCACCCACTCCGGGGGCAGTGTCAGCCATGCTCACAACCGGACCAAGCGCACTTTTCAACTCAATCTGCACAAGAAGACGATCAGCGACGGCGAGACAAGCCGACAAATCCGCATCTGCACCAGGTGTCTGCGCACCCTGGGGAAGAAATCCGCCTGAGTTGAGTCGCAACGTTGTCCGGAGCAATTCCATGCTTGCCCGTTGAGCCAGTCCCCACTGCGGGGGCCGGCTTCTTCATGTCTCTGTATCCATCTCCTATCACATAACACAATCGCCACGGCTCCGTTACCCTACCTGAGGGATCCTACTAGTGCACGTCGCTCAACTCCATCCCTCAGTGGAAGTTCGACCTCCCAACGTCAAGGCCCTCACAACAGTAATACTAGGCGCTATCACCTCGAAAGGCAATCCCGCTCTCAGGGAGCCCGAACACCCGCAAGTCGAGTTGGCGTCGGGTTGAAACTCGACGTTGCACCAACTGCAAACGTGCTGAAGCACGTTCATGGAATTGGACGAGGCCGGTTCTCCCTCAAGTGGGGCGGGATTTCAGGCGGCCGCTAACGCTGCTGGCCGCCTGACTGCTCTGAAGCACTCTTGACCGCAGCTGGCCACATCCCGCATCGATGTCAATGCCCCTGCGCATTCTGATCGTACTGCTGATGCTCAGGCGTTGCAGTTCCCCGTGGAAAGCCAACACCCGATCCTGAGCGCTGGGCTGCCAGGGGCAATCGGCAGTAGGGTTGAGCGGAATGAGATTGACGTGGCACTGTAGCCCCGAGAGCAAGTGGGCCAACTGACGAGCCTGCTGGAGCGAATCGTTCACGTCGTGCAGCAGAGCATACTCAAACGTCACCCGCCGGCCGGTGTGCTCGACGTAGGAGCGACAGGCGGAGAGCAATTCAGACAGTGGGTAACGCCTGGCAAGGGGCACCAGAGTCCTTCTCAGTTCATCGGTGGGGGCGTGGAGAGAGACGGCCAGGCCAACCTGGGGGCCATCCTCGGCCAGCCGGTTGATGCCGGGCACCGCGCCTGCAGTGGAGATGGTGATGCGCCTGGCCCCCAGGTTGTACCCTCGGGAGTCGGTGAGCGTCTCCACGGCCTGCCAGGTGGCATCGTAGTTGAGGAGTGGTTCTCCCATGCCCATGAAGACTACGTTGCTCACCCTCTGTTCGCTCTCCCGGAGTTGCCGGGCGAAATACAGCACCTGCTCGACGATCTCTCCCGAGGTAAGGTTGCGCACGTAGCCGCTTTGGCCGGTGGCGCAGAAGGGGCAACCCACGGGACAGCCCACCTGGGTGGAGAGACAGACCGTCTGCCTCTGATCGTACAGCATGAGGACGCTCTCGATGGTCTCACCGTCGGGGAGGCCGAAGAGGACTTTGCGCGTGAGCCCGCTGGCGGAAGAGGTCTCCTCCAATGGGATGAGCCTTCGGAGGTCGGCCATCTGCTCCAGTCTCTGGCGCATGGGCTTCGGGAGATTCAACATCTCATCGACGCGGGTGACCAGCGACTGGTAGAGCCATCCGTAGACCTGGTCCACCCGATATGAGGGCTCGCCGAGGGATAGAACGAGGTCCGACAATTGGGAATAGGTCAGGTCCAGCAGGGCTACTCTTGCTTCCGCGTCCCGGGCAGCTTCGATCAGAGGTCTGTCACCCCGCTCCCCTAGTCCCTGCGACTCATGCCCGTGGCCAGGAAGACGAAGTAGAGCAGCTGGGACAGGGCCTGAGCGAGCGCCGCAATGTAGGTGAGGGACGCCGCTGATAGAACGGCCTGCACTCCCTGAATGTCGGCGGTGCCCACCAGACTCTCGGCCTTCAGCATCTGGAGGGCGCGACGGCTGGCATCACGTTCCACAGGTATGGTCACAAAGGCGAAGACTACGCTCCCGGAGAAGAAGATGATCCCCACCCAGACCAGGCCCGAGAACTGAAGAAGAAGGCCCACAAAGAAGAAGATCATCCCCAGCCAGGTTCCCAGGTTCACCATGGGCACCAGGCCTGAGCGCACCCGCAGTGGGGCGTAGTCGGTCTGGTCCTGGAGGGCGTGCCCCACCTCGTGGGCCACCACGCCCAGGGCGGCGATCGATGGGGTGCGGGTGACCTGGGGCGAGAGGCGCAGTACCTTCTTGGAGGGGTCATAGTGATCGCCCAGCATCCGTCGGGCCGCCTCGATCCCCACGTGGCCGAGCCCGTTTGATCTCAGCAGCAGTTGGGCAACTTCCAGCCCGCTGATCTCCCTCATGTTGCGCACGCGGGAGTACTTGCCGAAGGCTGACTGCACCCTCCACTGCGCGAACAAGGCCAGCAGCAGAGCTGGCAGCGAGAAGAGCAGGTACCTGATGTCGAAGTAGAAAGGAAAGAACATGTGCTGGCCTCCGCAATACGTTTCTATACCTCCCTAATTATACCAGAGCTCGATCGGGACTGTCAATACCTGTGACTGCTGGTCCGCTATTGTGGATCGCCCCCATACCGGCGCACAATCCTGAACGAGACTGCATCCTGCGCAGGGTTGCAGCCTCTCCTGGGTCTGCCGGGCGCGATTGCCTGGCTGCTGGAGCGCTGCTACAATGCTCCACGGGAGATGTGGTCTTTGTCAGGTGATCGTTTTCCTTTGTGGTGACCCCGGAGGAACAGGTGTCGAGGAAGCAGTGGGTGGTGACGGTGGTGCTGGGGCTGGCTGCGGCCTGCGTTTTCTTCTGTGCTGGCAGCTATCTGGGCCTGTATCTCACCGGCGGCGCACCCGACTTGTCGCTGGTGCTCGCCCGGCCTACTGCTGCCCGGTTGGAGGTCCCTTCCGCAACCGCCGCGGGAGAGCTATCTCCTACCCCGGAGCTCACGAAGACACCAGCCCCTTCGCCCACGGTGAGAGCCGAATCACCTACGCCGGGCAGCAC
>JBAVWD010000473.1:0-3258 GCA_049697655.1 Anaerolineae bacterium
CCCATTAGCTGCGGGAGACCAAAAGCAAGCCCGCGCTAGGCCGGCACTTTCTCCTTGGCTTCTTCGACAAACGGGAACGTGGACCCGCCGACGGGCAGCGCGATCACCTCAGCCGCGGGGTATCGCCGCGCCACCTGGGCGATAGCATCCTCGATGGAAGAGGCATGCTCCATCTCCATGTCCGCCAGCTGCTGCTTGGTTAGACCCTCCGTCACCACCAGCAGCTTCTTGGTGGAGAGAAGCCTGCGCAGCCGCGAGGCCATAGGGCCGCCAGTAGTCGATGCCTTGCCCTCAGCGATCCAATCCACCACCTGTGCCGGGTTCGGCTTCTGCGAGAGCGTCTCATACATCAAGGGACCGGCGCCATCCGGACACGCAGAGAGCAGTATCACCGTACCTCCAGGCTTGGTGATATCATCCGCCAGGAGGATGGACTTGCCCGACTGGATGAGGTCTGTCTCCAGCGGGAAGGCGGAAGTGATGGTCACGTCCGCGAGCTTCGGAACCGGGGCGCCGTAGACATCCTTGAGTTCCTTGATAGCCTCCCTTTGTGCGGCCTCGACGTCCCCAACGAAGACTCTGTAGATCGCTTTCTGAGCGTTGAGCAGGCAGTCAATCTTCATGTCGAGCCCCACCAGGCGCGCGGCCTCCAACATGTCCTCCCAGAGCGGGTTGCCGTCGGTGATCCCTTGGGTGGTGCCGGGCTCCCTCATCAAGACGTGGTTATGCCTCACGGTGTCTCTTCCACAGATGCCCGGTAGGACTATCTTGGGACCGCCGCCATAGCCGGCGAAATAGTGGGGATTGATGGTGCCTATCCCCACCTTCAGCCCCGCCTCCACAACCTTGCGGTTGGCCCAGCAAGGAGTCCCGCGACTGGTGGTCCCCACCTTGACGAGATTGGCCTTGTCGTCGGCGTCGTGGATACTGATCTTGACCCTGCCCACGACCTCGTCGCCCAGTTTTGCTCTCATCTCATCCTGGGTTATGGCGCGGTGCGTTCCCCTGCCTATGATCACCTCAATGTTCTCGTCAGCGACGCCCAGCGCATTCAACTCATTGATCAGTGGCAAGGCCACTTCACCCACTGGGGCCGGTCGAGTCTGGTCCTCACTAATGATGACTGCGCTCTTATTCTCCAACGAGCTGACTATCTCGGCCAGGGGAGCCATGCCTATGGGGTTCTTCAAGCCCTCCCTAACCAAGCGCTCTACGCTCTTCGCACCGGGCACATCCCGAGGTTCGCTCATCACCAGCAGCTTCCAGCTGTCTGGCAACTCGAAAGTCAGAGGCTGGTTGTTGTAGTGTCCTTTGGCCAGTTGCGCCATCTCTTGTGAACCTCCACTCTGTGCACCGTAGTGCACCATATCACTCCACAATCATTATCCTACACACAGAGCACAAAGTCAACTGCCCCCCGCGACAATTTGCCTGATTACTCAGGTGTAGCCCAGTCGACTGCCTCTTCTCGAGGCATGACCCGCTTTTCTCCTTCCACAGGAAAACGTGGAAGCACAACAGCCTCCTCGGCGACAGCCACTCTATCACCGACGGCCAACTCCCTCTTGTCCTTCTCAGGCTCGGTCTTCTCGCCGTCTGGTAGGGGGAAGACGCGTAACTCGGCGCCCTCACGAGCGTGCCTTCTGTTCACGTAGGCCAGGCCCAGCTGGTACCCCCCCACATCGATGCTGCAGCTGGTCACGGCGCCCACGTACTCCCCTCTGCGGGTCACCACCACATCTCCCGGTCTGATAGCTCGGATACCCTTCTCCTGCATGCGAAAACGAATGATCTGCATCGTCCGCTTGGCTTCTCGCTCCAGATGGGCCTTCCTGCCGATGAAGTACGGTTTGTGTAACCTGACATAGGGGGCAAAGCCCGCGCCGGTGGGCGACACGTCGTGCTCACCCGCGAGTTCGTGACCGTAGAGCGGAAGGCCTGCCTCGGTCCTCGTGGAGTCCCGCGCGCCCAGGCCTGCTGGCTTGACGCCCAGATCAGCGCCTCGCTCCAGTATCAGATTCCATAGCCTCGGAGTTTCCTGAGGACGCAAGTACAACTCATAGCCCACGTCCTCACCCGTGTAGCCCGTCCTGGCAACAATGGTCTCGATGCCCGACAGCTCCGTTTCGATGAACTGCGTGCGCGCGATCCTGGCCAGTCTGTCCGTGAGCAGCGGATCGTCGGTGAGTCGCTGGAGGATAGCCAGCGACGCAGGGCCCTGAAGCGCCACATCCACCCGCTGATCTGCGCCTGCGGACGGATCCTTCAGATCCCTGATGGTCACTTCGCCCTCGATCTCTTTGTCCGCGTGCTCTCGGTCTATCACGTAGCGTCGCGAGTTCACCGCTCGCAGCCATGCCAGGTCTTTCTCTGCGTTGGCAGCGTTGACCACCACCATGTACCGATCCACCGCGCGGCGATAGACCATGATGTCGTCTATCACGCGGCCATCCTGGTCAAGCAGATACGAGTAGTGGGACTGCCCATCTTCCAGCCAGCGCACGTAGTTCGTGCTTACCAGGTCCATAAAACTGGCCGCGTGCTCGCCCGACACCTCCAGTACACCCATGTGCGCCACATCGAACAGCCCGGCTGCCTCCCGGACAGCGCGATGCTCTTCCAGCACCGAGCTGTACCAGACCGGCATCTCCCATCCTGCGAAGGGCACGATCTTGCGCGTCAGTTTGCGATGCTCCCCATACAGAGGCGTCTGCCTGAGATCCCCATCTTTCTCCTCCCAGATGAACTCTCCCTTCTCTACCTTGGGGCGCAGTTAATGTAGCCGTTTCTCCCCCACGAAATACGTCTTGCAAAGGTGGAACAGCGACGCGTGGCCGTTCTTGAACAGTGCAGCGCCATCAGGCTTCTCTTCTCCAGGAAGGTATGAAGGCAGTCGCGCTTCAGCGCGGAGAGCCTCCCTGGCCGACACGCCTGCTGGTGTCGCTCCGGCCCGGAGCAAGAGGTTCCACAGCTCGGCCACCCTGTACTCAGGGACCACTATGCCGAAGTGTTGTTCCCCGTCGAACATGCCGCTGCGATACACCAAGATCTCGATCCCACCTATGTCACCTGTCCAGACATGACCGCTTTCCAGCTCAGGCAACGGGCAACCCGCCTTCTTCAGCGTGTTGGAGGACTGCGGCCCGTGAAGAGACAGCGCCGTCTTGCGCGATGCGCGCTCCAAGGTCTCACCGAGATCTGTCACGACGGCTGGCCCCTGAACCTTGCGGAATATATCCTCATCGTCGAAGGTGATGT
>JBAVWD010000474.1:0-7489 GCA_049697655.1 Anaerolineae bacterium
GGCAAGTTCTGTCCATCAATCGCAGGCATCCCTTTGGTAGGGATGCACAGGTCCTAGCCGAGCATGGGATCCCGGCCTACATCCAGATCTTCAACGAGCCCTCGGATCCGCGCGAGTGGGAGAGGGACAGGCCCAGGGACTACAAGGAGAAGTGGGCAAGACTGTGGGCCGAGAAGGCGGAAGACGTATACAACTCCGGAGGCTACCCAGGTTTGCAGTGCTTGAGCCTCGAGGAAGTGGAGGCGGCAATAGACGCCCTGGGCGTCGGAAGGCCAGTGTGGCAGCACGTCTGGTTCTGCTCACACAACTATGCTCTCAACCACCCGCCGGACTGGAAAGGGGATGTGTGGTGTGTGCAGGGCTTCCAATTCTTCGCCGATGTGTTCCAGAGACGCCTGGGTTTTGTCCCTCCCATCATCTGCGCGGAGGGCGGCTGGCTGTATGGCGCCTCCGACGATCCTCGCTTTCCGCGGGTGGTGGGAGAGATTCACGCCAAGTACACGAGACACGTCTACAAGTGGTTCCGTCGGGGTAAGGTGACCGGTGGGGCACCGTTGCCAGATTACCTGTTCGCCGTCTGCCCCTGGATACTCAGCGGGCCTAGCGATGAGGCATGGTATGGCTACACCACCAAGGAACTGACCATCCAGGAGGTCAAGAGCATACCTGAGTTTGTGCGGATCCGGGCTGCCTCAACAGAGTGCGGCGGGGAGGGATAAATGCGAGGCTGGAGCATTCGAGAGCGGGTCAAAGATCTAATCCCCATGCGTGAGGGTGGCTTTGCCGCGGACGGGTCGTACCCCGACATCGGATACGAAGGACTTGATACAGGCAACGACGTACTACGGCCAAGGCGCGAACCGCCGTCTGCGCTCGAGATCAACCCGTTCATAGACGAAATAGAGGAGATGATCTGTTCTGCTTCCAAGGTGCCGCTCACGTCTAAGGCCCTGGTCGACCAGGAGCAGTGTCTGGCTACGCTGGACGTGCTGAGGGCCAACTGGCCACTCGAGGTGCTGGAGGCTCAACGGGTTCTGGCCAAAGAGGGAGAGGTACTGGAACGCGCAGAGGTGGAGGCGGAGGAGATTAGGCAGCGCGCCGAGAGGCAGGCGGGCCTCATTCTGGATCAGAGCCAGCTGGCAAAGGTTGCAGAGGTTCGGGCTCAGGAAGTGATTGAATCTGCGCAGCAAGAGGCGGCGCGGATAAGGGAGCGGGCACGGCAGGACGCACGTGATGTGTATGAAGGCCTCGAGCACGAGCTTGATGCGCTGATGCGCGACATCGGGGATCTGGTGGCCGCTCGACTCAAGGGGCTGAGGGGCTGATCGTACGCGGGAGACTAGGAGATGTTGTTCGGTACCTACAGGAGCGTGCCGCTGAGCGAGGAGGGTCTGGTGCTACCTCCTGCTCTGCGCGACGGTCTCGGGGAAGGATACGTGATCACCAGAGGACTGGATGGATGCGTGTCGGTTTTTCCTCTCCCCGCGTGGGAGGCGTTGCTGGAGCGCGTTGACCGTGGCACCTCCTTCCTCAAGACAGCGGCTCGGATCTTTCAACGGCATCTCTTCGGAGGGGCCTCTGTAGAAACACTGGGAGCTGATGGGATGGTTAATGTTCCGGACCACTTGCGCCGGCATGCGGAGCTAGACGAGGAAGTGGTGCTGGTCGGCGTAGGGAATCGAGTGGAGGTCTGGAATCCGCAGCGGTGGAGCCACGAAGAGTACAGAATGATCGAGAGGTCAACGCGCAGCTCCGAGGAGCTGAGTGAACTGGGCGTATGATGGGCGAGGGTTCTGGGATCGCGGAGGGTGAGCGGGTATGCGAAGGACACTGACAGCTCTGGTGCTGTTCTCAGCCACGTTGTTCATGCTGCAAAGCATTCCTCAGAGGCAAACCACTGTGGTGCAGAGGACGGAGGCCCAGCAGCAGACGATGGAGCAATGGGTGCAGACTACGGTGGGCGACTTCGAGAAAGGGGAGTTCGAATGCCTCGCTCTCGGAGCAGCCGACGGCGGGGAGATAGGTTTGGCCGAGGAGCAATCAGGGTTGTACTGCGCTGAGGGCCTATTCACTTCTGCGGTCCACGATATGTCGGTCGTGTTCAATGTCCTGGGGTCGGCCTGGGCGGTGGAGAAGCCCATGGGCACCAGTTCCCAGCTTGAACTCCGTGTCAGCAGTGAGGGGCGGGAGTGGAGCGCTTGGATGCCTGTCCCTCAGGACGAGGATGATAGAGGTGATGATCCGCTGGTCCACGGGAATCTCCTCGAGGTTAGACCATCTCGATACGTTCAGTACCGGCTCACACTGGGTACTTTCGACCTCGCTCTCTCTCCAGTGGTGCGAGAAGTAGTCATCACGGCCATGGACACAACGGGAGGTCCCAGCGTAAGTGAAGCGCGCGCGATGATCATTCCTCAGGAGTCTACCTCGGGGGTTCCTCAGCCGCGCATCATCTCGCGGAAGGGTTGGGGGGCGAACGAATCCTGGGCGACACGGGAACCCGTGTACGAGAAGCCGACACACTTCGTCATCCACCACACGGTAACCTCCAACAACCCTCAGGACCCGGCGTATATCGTGCGTGCTATCTACCAGTACCATGCCATCTCTAAGGGATGGGGAGACATCGGCTACAACTTCCTGATCGACCGTCAGGGCAACATCTACGAGGGTCGAAATGGCGGCGATGGCGTGGTGGGCATCCACGCTGGAGACTACAACTATGGGAGCATCGGCATCGCCCTTCTAGGTGACTACAGGACTGTGGACCTGACGCCGGCCATGAAGGAAGCTCTTGTCTCATTGATGGCTTGGGAAGCCGATCGTTTTGGCATCAACCCGGTGAAGTCTTCGTATTTCGTGTATCGAGCGTTCCCAAACATAGTGGGCCATCGTGATCTGTGGACTACTATCTGTCCGGGCGACAGAGTGTACGGAGCGCTTCCTGAACTCCGTCAGTTGGTCTGGCAGCGGCTACTTGCGCATGACCCGCGGGTGGTGGTCGGCAACCCGGAGGCTGGCGACGCGGTGTCTGGAGAGGTGCAGATTCGGGTCTCCAGTCCGAGCCCTACTACGTCCAGTATTCGCCTGCTTGTAGATGGGACGTTGCAGGCAGAGGGCGAATCGTCGCTGACCTGGGTGTGGAACACCAGACAGGTCAGCGAGGGGCGTCACCGAATAGAGGCGGTGTCCGTCAGCGTGGAAGGTCGCAAAGCGCGCGTCGCCCGAGAGGTGGTCGTCGACAACACGCCGCCGGTTGGTTCGATCTCCTTGCTCGATGGAGCAGCGTACACTTCCCAACTGACTGTGACTCTCAGCTTGAGCGCGGACGACGTCGGCTCGGGGATAGCTGCCATGCAGTTCACTCAGAACAACGCCAGTGAGTTCAGTCCCGTGGAGGAGTTCACCGCCTCGCGCGACTTGGTGCTGGGAGAAGGCGATGGGCAGAAGGTGGTGGGAGTCAGATTCCTGGACAGGGCAGGCAACCCATCGCCCACCTATACCGCCGCTGTCATCCTAGACACGGATCCTCCGAGGGATTGGAGCCGTGTGGACACGGGTGATGAACACAAGGTGATGGTGGGCGTCGTTGATCTTGGCAGCGGGCTGGACCCCTCCAGTGCTCGGTTCTCCATCTCAGCCGACGGCGGATTCGTTTGGGGGGCGTGGGAACCGGCGGATTGCGACGTGAGCGGAGCATCTGAATCCTTGGGGTCCTGCTATCTGCTGGCCGAGGTGCCAGAGGGAGCGGTACGGTTCGAGATCGCAGACCGGGCCGGAAACGAGGCGTACAGCCCGGCTTATGGAGAAGTAGTGGCTCCTCCCACACCGGAGAGTACTCCAGAGAGCAGCCCGCAGCCGGTGCCGGAGCCCACTGCTACCCCAGGCGGTCACGTGCCCCCTGCGGAGCTACCGGACCTTGTTGTAGGCAATGTCGTCGTTGCGCCACAGGGAGGATTGGGGACTACCCCGGTGACGGTTACCGTCAGCATACGGAATGACGGTGCAGCTGATGTCGCCGATGGGTTCTGGGTGGAGTTCTTCGTCGACCCGCGGACCACCCCCACCATCAATTCTGTCGTGGGCCCAGAAGGCCATGGTGTCCTCTGGTACGTCCCGAGTTTGGCTGCGGGGGAGTCAAGGACTCTGTCGCTGGAGGGAGCGGACGCCCGCTACACAAGC
This sequence comes from Anaerolineae bacterium, assembly GCA_049697655.1. Lineage (GTDB taxonomy): Bacteria > Chloroflexota > Anaerolineae > UBA7937 > B3-Chlor > JAUVXJ01. The sequence continues at coordinate 4,183 of JBAVWD010000474.1, forward strand.
TTCGACGGGCGCCTCAGTACGGGGAATCACAATCTGTACGCCTATGTGGATGCCTACCACACGGAGGGCGAGGTCGGATTAGTGGTGGAATCCGACGAGAGCAACAACTTGATGGGTCCGCTCGTAGTCGAGGTCGGCGGACCATCCGACGGTGGTGCCTCAGGCCCTGCGGAGTTCATCCGGCTCTTGATTGGGCGTTTGGAGGAGCTGCTGAGGGTGCTGAGGGGGCAAGTCTGATGGAAGCATCTCGGGCAAGATTGGAAACTGAGGAAGTAGTGCATAGCGTTTCGCAGGAGGACGGAATGGCTGCAGGACAGTACCAGCCTTTGATCAAGGTCATTGGAGTGGGAGGCGGGGGCAGCAATGCCATCGACCGCATGATCCACGTGGGCATTCCCGGGGTGCAGTTCATTGCGGCGAACACCGACGCCCAGGCCTTGTCGCTTTCCGAGGCCCGGCACAAGGTGCAACTCGGCCCGCAGATCACCGGCGGCCTGGGCGCGGGAGGTAACCCGGCGATCGGGGCCAAGGCAGCACGGGAGAGCTCGGAACTGCTCTGTGAGGCTCTGAGGGGAGCGGAGGTCCTCTTCATAGCTCTAGGTCTTGGGGGCGGCACCGGAACCGGGGCGGCTCCGGTGATCGCGGAATTGGCCCGTCAGATGGGAGCCCTGGCCATAGCCGTTGCCACTCTCCCCTTTGGATTCGAAGGACAGAAACGCAAGGACACGGCTCGTGAGGGCTTGCGGGCTCTGGCAGCCACGGCGGACACGCTGGTCGCCATCTCCAACGACCGCTTGCTGGAGTTCATCGAAGAGCAAACCTCTCTCGATATCGCATTTCGCATCGCGGATGACGTGCTCCGACAGGGGATCCAGGGCGTAGCCGAACTGATCACTAGCACGGGTGTGGTCAACCTGAATCTGATGCACGTTAGGAAGATGCTGCACAAGGCTGGTCCCGCGCTGATGTCCATCGGTCAGGCCAGAGGTGAGAATCGCGCCATCGAAGCAGCGCAACTGGCCATCGCCAGTCCTCTTACGCAGCTATCCTCGATCGCGGGGGCATCGGCCATACTGGTCAACATAACCGGAGGCGAGGACCTCTCGCTGGATGAAGTCCAGGAGGCGGTGAGCACGGTAGCTGGGGTGGCCAGCCCGGACGCTGATGTTTTCTTCGGAGCTACGGTGGACCCCAACATGGCCCAACAGCTTCAGGTGATGCTCATTGCTGTGGGCATGAACGGACGAGCGTCTATCACCGTGTCGGACCCTGACGTTTGTGAAAAGGCAGCCCGTCATGGACCGGCAGGCAGCATACGCGCAGGCCAGGCAGCTGCTCTCGACTTGCTCGAAACGCAACAGTCGATGGATCTCTACGACTTGGACGTGCCTACTTTCTTGCGACGCCGGAAACTGGCCAGGATCGGGGAGGACACAGCATGACGGGGCCGACAAAGGAATCCAAGGACAGAGTCCAGAAGTACATCGAGGCTCACTTCCCCGAGATGGCCAGCGTGAGGCCCAGGGTGGCGACCAGCAATCATGGGGGCAAGAGGGCGCATCGCTTCACGTATCGGAAGGCGCTGCGCTCAGCAAACGAAGAGGCGTTCCAGCAGGTCGTCCATTTGACCACCGACGAAGATGGCAAAGTACTTAAGGTGTCGGTTTCCAGGTAGGTTTCGAGGCGAGGGTTGTAGATGAGCAACGCGCGAGGTCCACTAGGTATGGGAGTACGGGGTCGCAGGCATTGCGCTACCCTCCTGGTCCTGCTGATCGGACTGGCAGTGGCGTCTCCAAGAGCGACGTCCGTCTTTGGAGCGCCGACGACCACTGAGCCAACGACTTACGTGGTGGCCTGGGGCGATACACTCAGCGTCATCGCCGGGCGGTATGGCACCACAGTTTCGGCTATCATGCAGGCCAACTCAGTGAACAACCCCAATCTGATCTATGTGGGACAACGGCTTGCCATACCCAGCAGCATCCCTCCGACAACAACGGAATCTGGCGCATATGTGGTGCAAAGCGGGGATACGTTGTCGAGCATTGCGGTGCGCCATCATACCACAGTGCAGCAGTTGGTACAGATGAACGGTCTCACCAACCCCAACTTGATAGTGGTCGGTCAGAGGCTCGCCGTCGCGCAAGGACAGGTAGCGAACGGTTCTGGGAATCGGAGCGCACCGGGAACTTCCTACCAGGTACGGCCCGGCGACACTCTCATAGGGATCGCCATGCGGTTCCAGGTTCGCATGTGGGATATCGTGCTGGCCAACAATATCGCCAATCCGTCATTGATCTATGTCGGTCAGTTGCTGGTTATACCTGGAGCTGGAGGCTCTGCGGGACCGGCTTCCACAGCGACACCGACGAGGGTCCCTGCAGACACCGGCGGGCCCACCGCTCCTACGCCAGCGCCTGCAACTCCCACGGCACAGCCAACAGCTCCCGCGACCCAGCCTGCGGTGCCGGCATATGCCTTCCAGTACGTGCAGGGGAGCATGAGGCAGTACCCCAACTGCGGGACAGTATACTTCAAGGGCAGGATCACTGGCGTCGGGGGCGAACCGGTGAATGGCAAGACGGTGCGTGTGCGCTTTGCCGGCAACGTAGTCTACAGGGTCAGTGGGGAAGGCCAGGATCCCGGTGAGTGGAGCTTCGCCCCTCTGGCGGGCGAGAACTACCATAGCCCTTTCACCTTCCTGATCGATGTGGTTGAGAGTGCGAGCAATCCAGTCTCGCAGTCCAATACCTTGGAGGTTCGGTTCACGGACTGCGCTGCGGCGGGGCAGTTCGATAGCATTTTGTTCCAGTATACGAAGGTGAACACAGGACCGGCCAGCAGCCCTACCAGGACCCCTCAACGCACTTCTGCGCCGAGTCCTGGCCCCAGCAATATCCCGGCGGTGGAGTGGGATCCTCGTCTGAACCAGTTGCCCTGTGTGCGGCTGGTAACTGCGGCTAACAGGGGCATGGGGCTGCAACCGGGGGATTGGTACTGGCGCCTGGTGAAGGCCAGGTGGCTCAATGAAGAGGAGAGCCGGAGGGACATTCAGATCCATGTGGATCTGCTGGACGAAGCTGGACAGCGCGTGTATGGCGAGAGAGTCGCCTTCGAGAACGGCGGCCGGTACACGGTGATCAGCGAGGCGCAGAGTTGCTGCTTTCCGTGGAACTACCCGGTCAAGTGGCCCATGTTCAACACGTTGTGCTCCTACGCAGCGTACGTCGAAGGGCTGCCCAGTGACATGGTGACGGGGATGGGTCTTGGCACCCCGGAGCATCCGGACTGGACGATCCACACCGGG
>JBAVWD010000475.1:0-6867 GCA_049697655.1 Anaerolineae bacterium
GGCCAACCCTTCATCCACAGCCAACTGGCGAAGATCCGTCGTTTGCGTCAGATGCTCGATGAGAGGGTGTTGGACATCCCCATCGCCGTCGATGGAGGGATCGATCCCACCACGGCACCATTGGTGGTGGAGGCGGGTGCCAGCGTGCTGGTGGCTGGATCCAGTATCTACAACAGCAAGGCGTCGGTCTCCGAGAACGTCGCCGCGCTACGCGCCAGCGTGGCCCGAAGTCAACCGCCTGGCTCGTAGTGAGGGCTTTAGCCCTTAGGATGCGCTAAAGCGCTTACTACAAACGCTAGTCAGGCTTCAGCCCTTGAGACGCGACAGAGCGCGCACCACAAACCCAGGCTCGTAGTGAGGGCTTCAGCCCTTCAACACGCTGAAGCGCGTACTACAAACCCAGCCTAGCTTCTACCCTCGCCGGGACAGTTAATATGGATGTCTCACGTTTATTCTATCAATACAGGCACCTGACAGAAGAGCAGCGCGACCTCCTAATACGCTATCGCCAGCAGCATGGCTATCCCTGGCACGCACCCCCTCACCTCGTTCGGGAAGCAACGTACTACCTGTTCACGGCCGCAAACTTCGCGCACGCCAACATCATGGACTCCGAGGCGCGACGACTGGGCTTCCAGGCTCGCTTGCTTGAAGGGTTCATGGTCGCCGGCATCGAAGTGAGCGCCTGGGTCGTACTGCCCAACCACTATCACATCCTGGCCTTCGTCCCCGACTTCCACGGGGTGGCTCCCTCATTTCGACGACTACACGGCTCCACCTCGCGGCAATGGAACCTGGAGGATGATCTGGTCGGTCGCCAAGTCTGGTATCGCTACACAGACCGGGCCATCCGTAGCGAAAGGCACTTCTACACCACGGTCAACTACCTCCACTACAACCCAGTGAAGCACGGGTACGCAGATCGCGCGGACCAGTGGGTGTCCTCCAGTTTCTGGGCGTATCTGGAGACGAAGGGGCATGACTGGCTGAAGGATCTGTGGCAGCAGTACCCGGTCAGAGACTACGGGAAAGGATGGGATTGGTGAGCGACAGGTAGGTTCGTAGTGAAGGCTTCAGCCCTTCAGACGCGCTGAAGCGCGTACCACAAAACCACCCAGGCTCGTAGTGAGGGCTTCAGCCCTTCGAGACGCGCTAAAGCGCGCACTACAAACCATTGACCTTCTCAGCTGGCGGCGGACACAATCCGTTTTCGGGTCTTTCGCTTCTGCTGTATAATCGCAAGCATGGCTCGCACGTACGTCTCCCTGGATCTCGAAACCACTGGCCTGGACCCCGATCACGACGCCATCATCGAGGTCGGCGCCGTCAAGTTTCGCGGCGACGAGGTCCTGGAAGCCTGGTCCACCCTGGTCAGGCCAGAACGCCCCATCCCCTATAGGATCACCCGGCTGACCGGCATCCGCCAGGACGAAGCAGACCAGGCCCCCTCCGTCTCCGGCGTCGTGGGGCGCCTCTCCAAGTTCATTGGGGAGTATCCCCTGATGGGCCACAACATCGGCTTCGACCTCGACTTCTTGCGTCGGCGCGGCCTGCTTCTGCCCAACCCGACCGTGGACACCTTCGAACTGGCCGGCATCCTGGTCCCGCACGCATCGCGCTACAGTCTCTCCAGGCTCGCCGAGGAACTGGGCATCTCTTCCCAAGGAGCGCATCGCGCCCTGGAGGACGCCGAGACCACGCGAAAGCTCTTCCTGGCCCTCATGGAACGGGCCGAACGCCTGGACGTCGACACCATCGAGGAGATCAACAGGCTGGCCAAGAGAAGCGATTGGCCCCTCCGCCAATTGTTCCTGGATCTCGCGCGCCAGAAGGCGCGCCACGCCTTCACCGGTTCTATCAGGGAGCAACTAGCGGCCAAAGGTGCCCTCGGGGACGAGGCATCCGGGCCCATCTTCACCTCGATCCAGGAGAGGGCAATCCTCGAACCCTCTCTGGAGCCGGAAGCCCTCGACATCGCCGCGCTCACCGCCATGTTCGAGGAGGGAGGCCTCTTGGCGCAGGAGTTTGTTAGCTACGAATACCGCCCCCAGCAGGTGGAGATGTTACAGCGCGTGAGCGAAGCCTTCAACGAGGCTCAGCATCTGCTCGTGGAGGCCGGGACGGGCACGGGCAAGTCCCTGGCCTATTTGCTCCCTGCTGCCTGCTACGCCGTGACCAACGGGCGCCACGTGGTTATTTCCACCAACACGATCAATCTCCAGGATCAGCTGTTTCTCAAGGATATCCCTGACCTTCAACGTATCCTTCCCCTGGAGATCCAGGTGGCCCTGCTGAAGGGCCGCAGCAACTACCTCTGCCTGCGACGACTCACCGGCCTGCGACGCAAGCCCGACCTCACCGTGGACGAAATACGAGTCTTGGCCAAGATACTGGTGTGGCTCCCCGGCACCACCACCGGAGACCGCGCCGAACTCAACCTCATGGGTGACGAAAACCTCATCTGGGCCAGACTCTCCGCCGAGGACGAGTCCTGCAACCCGGAGCTCTGTTCCCACATCGGCAGCTGTCTCTTCTACCGAGCCCGACGTCAAGCGGAGGGGGCCCATTTGATAGTCGTCAACCACTCCCTCCTGCTCTCGGACATGCTCACCGAGAACCGCATTCTGCCACGGCACCAGCACCTGATCATCGACGAGGCCCATCACCTGGAGGACGCGGCCACCAACCAGCTCAGCTTCGAGGTGGATCAGGGACGCATGCTCCAGCTCTTGAGCACCCTCATGCAGAGCAGGGACGGCAGGGAGTACGGACTGCTTCCGCAATTGCCCGGTCACCTGCGTGGCAGTGGTATGCCCTCCAATGTACAGAGAGAACTCCATGGCTACCTGGCAGACGCCGTTGATGACGTTCACCGCGCGAGGCGCAAGGTGTACAGCTTCTTCACGTCCTTGTCCATCTTCCTCGACGAATACGTGCGAACTGGGAGCCAGTATGACCAACGGATCCGCCTGACCAGTGGCCTGAGGGTGCAGCCAGCTTGGTCAGACATAGAGATGGCCTGGGAGGAACTCTCCACCGCGCTGAGAGCGGTGACAGATCGGCTGGAGTATCTACACAAGGCGCTGTCTGGGCTGGAGGATGCAGGCATCGAAGAATACGAAGACCTGGTGCAGGAGCTATGGGGCAGGTTGGCCCAGGTCCGGCAACTGGCCCAGCAGACCGAGGCCATCATCGCCCAGCCTGTCGATGAAGGCATCTACTGGGCTTCCGTCGGCGCAGAGGACCAGAACGTCTCCCTCCACGCTGCGCCACTGCATGTAGGCGGCGAGTTGGAGAACCGCCTGTACGCGGACAAGGAGTGCTTGATCCTCACCTCTGCCACGCTGGCTACTGGCCACGACTTCGACTATCTCAGGGACAGGCTCGGCCTGTGGGCGGCAGACGAATTAGTCATCGGCTCTCCTTTCGACTACGAGAGTTCCACGCTCCTGTACATACCCACCGACATTCCCGAACCAGGGCAGTCGTACTATCAGAGGTCTGTGGAGCAGGCCCTCACCGAGTTGGGTCGGGCCACTAGAGGCCGGACCATCGTCCTCTTCACCTCGCACAGCCAGCTCAGGGCTGCCTACCGCGCCATAAGCGATCCGTTGGGGGAAGAGGGGATAGCGGTGCTGGGCCAGGGGCTGGACGGCTCTCGCCACAATCTGCTCAGCAATCTCCGAACTAACCCGGAGACCATCATCCTGGGCACACGGAGCTACTGGGAGGGGATAGACGTCGTGGGAGAGGCTCTGAGCTGCCTGGTTATCGCTCGCCTGCCTTTTCCGGTCCCCGATGACCCTATCTTCTCTGCGCGCAGCGAGGCCCTCGACGACCCCTTCAATCAGTATGCTGTGCCGCAGGCGGTGCTACGCTTTCGACAGGGCTTCGGCCGACTCATCAGGAGCAAGACCGACCGTGGGGTGGTGGTCATCCTGGACAAACGTGTGCTGACCAAGTTCTACGGGCTGGCCTTCCTGGAGGCGATCCCTAAGTGCACCGTCCGCAAGGGCTCCATCGCCGATCTGCCATCGTTAGCTGCCAGGTGGATCGCAGGCGAACCGATCCATGAAGACAGCCTGGCCCTCTCCCCTGACCCCGCGACCACCCTGGAGTAGCAGGGTGTTCGCCGTGGCGTAGGTAACCGCGCCCATGCCGGGACAGAGTGAGTTGCAGAACCAGTTCTCGTGGTCCAAGTCCCGAGACGGGGTCTTCAACGCCTGCTTGCGCGCGTACTACCACCACTACTACGGCTCCTGGAACGGCTGGCGCCACGACGCGCCGCCGGACGTCCGGGAGTTGTACGTCATGAAGAACCTACAGAGCGTCTCCACGTGGCGAGGGACCGTAGTCCACGACGTCGCGAAGGACGTGGTGGAGAGCCTCCGTGAGGGCCGACCGCTGCCGGTAGAACAGGCGCTCCAGTCGGCCAGGGAGCGCATGCGGCGCGATTTCGACGACTCCCGCACCGGCCGCTACCGGCACCGACCGAATCGTATCTGCGGCCTGGCGGAGCACTACTACGGCAAAGCGGTAGAGGGCGATACTTTACGGGAGACGATGGTCGCCGCGGAGGGCTGCGTGAAGAGACTTTACAGCACGGGCAGCTATCAGACTATGCTTCAATTGGGGCCCATCGCCATCATGGAAGTGGAGAAGTTGCAGAGTACCACCCTGTCGGGCTGCAAGGTGTGGGTAAGCCCCGACGTCATACTGCGCGGCGCAGACGGCAGATTGATGATCGTCGACTGGAAGACCAGCGCCTCGGCCTCTACCGAAGAGACCAGGCTCCAGCTCGCTATCTACGGCATCTACGCCTCCCGGGCCTACCACGTGGGTTCAGACCAGTTGGCAGGAGTCGAGGAGAACCTCCGCCTCGGCGAGGAGCATGTCTTCCCACTGAAGGAGTGGGTGCTGGAGGAGGCCCGCAAGTACGCGGAGGGCAGTATCCGCAAGATGCAGATACTCCTGCACGACGCAGAACGGAACATCGCCCTCTTCCGCGACTTCCCGATGACTGACAACCTGGCGATGTGCATGGATTGCCGATTCCGAAGGGCATGTGAGCGGGGTTGAGCTCTTTGAATGTGGCACCGCCACCGGAAGGTGTGACAAAACTGGAAGACAGATTCGCCGGCTGCCTGGTGGGCTTGGCCATCGGCGACGCCCTGGGCATGCCCTTTGAAGGGATGGATCCTCAAGCCATCCTGGCCGGACGATCGCAGGTCACGGAATTCCCGCCTGGGGACGGGCTGGCCTCCGGACAGTATACCGACGACACCAAGCGGACCCCTCCCGATTTCGTGACCACCGTGTCGTCAGCGGTCCTGGGTGGAGGCGACACCGACACCACTGCCGCTGTCGCTGGGGCCATCAGTGGGACCCACAACGGCCTTCACCGCCTGCCGGCGCATCTCGTGGCGCAGGTGGAGGACAGCAAAAGGCTGCAAGACCTGGGCCGAGCCATCTTCCGCATGGCCGGCACCTACAGGGAACGTTGACTTGACTCAGAAGCTCAGAGTTGCTGGCATGCTCGTGCTGCCGGGAGGACTACTCCTGCTCTCCGGAGGTGCCGGGTGTGCCGTTCTCTACCTCCTTTTGCCCTTCCTCTACCACGGGCCTGACCTCCTGGCGACCAACCTTACCGTGGCCTCCGTGGCCGCCATTGGTCTGACTTTGGGCTTCGGTATAATGTACCATGCGCGCCGGTTCCTTGGAGGCCACACCTCAGCGACGTTCTACCCTACCTCTCTGGGGCGATTGACCTTGCTCTTCATCCTCTGCCTTTTCGCTGGCCAGTTGATGGTTTCCCTGCTGCCTTCAGCACGGTTCACGGCGTTGGCCTTCCCTCTCTTTCACATTCTCGCCGCCGCGACGCCCCCCCTTGCTATCCTGGCCTTTGTGGGTAGGCGTACCCGGGCCGCATCCTGGCGCACGGTGATCCTGGAACTGTCCCACGGAGCCGTGCTGGCACCTACGGCTGCACTGGCCGCGGAGTTGCTCGTTGTCCTCGCCGTGGTGGTGGCCATCTCCCTCATCGTGGCGCTGACACCAGGAGGTCTGGAGGGGCTGGTGGAGTTGTCCGTCAATCTGCAGGATCCAACCTGGCTGGAGAACACCGACAACCTGGCCCGATTGGTGCTCTCTCCCGCTGCGCTTTCCGCCATCGCCCTCGTGTTCGTGGTCATGGCCCCCTTGATAGAGGAGTTCCTCAAAGGGCTGGGGGTTCTGCTGCTGGGATACCGCCTCCGGGGGCAAGCCGAGGCCTTGCTCTGGGGCGTGGCCTGCGGCGCTGGCTTCGCCATCGGCGAGAGCCTGTTCAACGGCTCGATAGCGCTGGAAGGTTGGGGGGTCGTGATGTTGATGCGTTGCGGGGCCAGCTTGATGCACTGCACGGCCAGTGGTGTCATGGGCCTCGGATGGCAGCAAGCCCTCGTGCGCAGACGCCCCTGGCGCCTACTGGCGGCCTACGGGGCCAGCACCGGAATCCACGCCCTGTGGAACGCGGCGGCCGTGGCGGTGGCCGTGCCCTCCCTGTTGGCGGTGAGCAACCCTGAGGACATCCTCACGCAGGGTTTCGCCGGGCTGGCCATGCTGGGTGCCCTCGCCTTTCTAGTTGTACTCACCATCTCCATGGCCGTAGCCATGGTGCGTCTCACGAACAGAGCGCGTCAGGCCTCCTCGGAGGAACAGCTTGCTGCCGGGGAGGATACGCTAGGGGCCGAGGCCTCGTAGATACTGGGCTCTGTCCCAGTGGTCTGGCGTCAATAAACAACCATCCACGACAAGGGAGGTGCGGATGAAGTTCTCGGAGATTGAGGATAAGAACCTGCGGCCGTATCTGGAGTTCCTCCTCCGGCAGTA
>JBAVWD010000476.1:0-2331 GCA_049697655.1 Anaerolineae bacterium
ACCATTGACCAGGAAGGACATGGTAGGGCCCTCGGCCTCAACACGCAGCAGGTCCCATTCGCCGTCACCCACGATGGCGCGGTCCTGGGTGAAACCGACAAGCTCTGTCCAGCCATCGCTGTCATACTTGTAGATGTTGTAGTAGCCGCCAGCACTGATGGCGAAATTGTAGAACTCCTCCCCACCGGGGCCCACGCGGATGATCAAACCATAGTCGCCTTCGTCGGAACCTTCCACCCGGCGAGCCTGAACCTGAACGGCGAAGTCGTCAAACTCCTGATCTGGGTACCACATCCACTTACCCTGGCCCTCCTGCAGTAGGTTGATGTGATACTCTCCGTCTACGTAACCGATTTCGTACTCGTCCTCCTCGACCTCGGGCAGGCCGCTGTCATTGTCGCTGAAGTCATCAGAGAAAACCGGTTCCCCGGCCTGCTGGCCAGGCCTGGGGATCAGGCCCTCCTCCTCGATAGTAGGCTCTGCGCCGGGGAAGTAGGTGTGTGTGAAGTCGGTTTCGCTGATCCAGTCTCCGATCTGTGTATCATACACCCCGTAGGTATAGGCCGATGCGAAATCAGCATCGTCCATTTCGCCGTCCAGCCAGTCGCCGAAGTCAGCCCTGTCCACGAAGTAGGCCAGGTAGTAGCGATCGTCGTATTCCAGAGCTGATATCAGAACCTCCGACTCTTCATAGTTCGGATAGAGGCAGTACCAGCCCCAGACTACCTGGGTGCGTAAGTCTTCATCCCATTCGTCGGACACTGGCTCCATCGTCACCATGGCTGCTTCGTCGTCGCCATAGACGTCCAGCACCTCATACCCTGCGTCGGTGAGGCAGTCGAAGACTAGCCCCTCCGGACTGGTCTCCTGGGCTTGAACAGGCGAGGTGGCAAACAGTGCCAGCATCAGCAGGCCCAGGAAAAGCCCAACTCCTATACCACATCTTCTTATGCTCATGGCTATGATCCTCCTTGCTCCATACTCGATGGGTGCCGTTGTGGCATGGCGGGACTGTAGCCTTGTCTACCAACAATGTCAAGTTGAGAGGGTGCTGGCGCCAAGACATCGGTACCAGGTGGTGACAAACATACTGGCCAACTCTGGTGCTTGTCTGGCAAGAGAAGAATGGTGGAAACACCTTATCCAGAAGGAGACGCTGCTATGGCGGACTTGGCCAACACGCAAGTTTACACTGTGACCACGGTTGAGGCAAGACTCAGGCTTGTCAACACCTACTATGAGACGGGCAGCATCTGCCAGACAGCCACTCGCTGGTGCACCTCCCGGCAGGTAATCCGAAAGTGGGCCAGACGGAATGACGCTCAGGGTCTCTCTGGCTTGGAGGATCGCTCCCGCCGTCCTCGCACCGCTCAACCAGATTGTGTTCTTCACCTTTCTGGGGACCTTCGCCACGGCCCTTGACACGGCCAGCTTCTACGCTATCGGCAACGCCACACAGCTCACTGCCATGAGCGGAATCCAACACGTTGGAGGCCTACTAGCACACCAGGTCACCCAGGCCTCCCGGTCGATCGGCGAACTCATGCCAATGGCCTCGTGACCCACCAACGGCCGCTGTCGCGGAGTGCGTTGATTGCCCAGGAAGCACGACCCCAGGGCGGGCGCGGGCCAATTCTCCCGCAGCACGGGCTAGAGCCCGTGCTGCGGGCGTGTAAGGAGAAGGAAGATTGTCCGATAACACACTGGCGTGGACACGGAGACGCTGTCTCGTTTTCTACCGCGGCCCAAGGCTACGCTGAGTCGCCCCTGCTCCACAGCCTCATGGGAGCCACGTAGACCGAGGACACGAGCGCCCCGTAGCCCCGCCTTGACGCCAACTCTTCGCCATCAACGACCTTGACGTCGAGGGTAAAGCAGGACCCGTTGGCCTTCGAGCAAAGCAAAGGCCGCACGCCCTCCTTCACCGCGTCCTCCAAGGACGCGACGATATAATCAAGCGCATGGTTCTTCCTGTCCACTGAGACTATCAGGTTGATCCCCTGGTCGATGCCCGGCCCGGCAGAGTCGAGATGCAGAACCCCTGCAGCGTACTCAGGTTCGTAGGCGTAAACATCCTGCACCGACCTGTCTATGGTGCCCAGGTACTGGCCGAGCTCTTTGGACAGCCCATACCTTAGGTACTCGCAGACGGTGCAATCACCATCGGCGATTTCGCGCCGCACCTCCCGAGCCGCTGATAATTCCGCCTTCTCCGCCGAGAACGCCAGTGCGCTCTGCACCATCTCCTGGATGGCTGTGCCGTTGATCGTTACCGTATCCATTTTGCCTCCTTCTCGCTTAGAGCTCATACCGACGCTAACCCTTGTCACC
>JBAVWD010000477.1:0-1844 GCA_049697655.1 Anaerolineae bacterium
GCCTGGAAGCGCGGCCTCGCACGTTTGGAACGGGACCTGCAGTCTGGGCCCATCCGCTGTGTGTCCCGCTACGTTCTGCTCTGGGGGACCAGGCGAGCCCACACGAACAATGCCTAGAAACGCTCTCCTGGTTCGCGAGCAGCGCGTCTGGCAGGGGATACCCTGCGTACGGTCGCAATGAGCGTTTCGAGCTGTTACCTATGTACGTGCAAGGTTACGCCTCTTTTGGGGGCTGTGGGCGCTTGGGACACAGTCTGGTACCCACAGCCCCTTGTCAAGCGCAGAAAGTCAGTCAGGCCCGCTGAGGGCATGGGCACGCCTACCTGCTTGGACGTGCGTGAGGTTGTTGATCTGTATCTGGTGCAACCGCGTGAAGACGAACTCCTTTGTGGTTCCACAGCGATCCCTCTCGCCCACCTTCCACCCCCACTCCAGGAATTTGCGGGCAATCATCTGCACCTGGCGCCCACGATAGACACCATCTCCGCTTAGCAGATGCCAGATGACGACCAGCATTTTGCGAGCGGTAGCCACGACTGCCACGTTGGTGCCCTTCTTGGCCCTGAGACGATAGTAGAAGCGACCCAACTGGGGATCGTGCCGCGCAGCGACGTGAGCAGCCTCCACCAGTACCCAACGGAGCCGGGATCGCCCCGCCTTGGTGATGGGGCCGGTGGTGTGCTTCTGCCCTGAGCGATGAAGAGAGGGAACCAGCCCGGCGTAGCTGCAGAGCTTCTTCGCGCTGGCGAAGCGGTCGATCTCTCCTATCTCAGCCAGGATAGCCAGGGCGCTGAAGATGCTGATCCCGGGAATCTGCATCAATATCGGCACCCGATGGTCCTCCTGAGCCAGACGAGCTAGAAGCTGATCAACCTCAGCCAAAGCCTCTTCGCTGCTGTTCAAGAGCTCCAGATTCTGTCTGAGCAACAACTTCTCCAGCTCAGGCAACTCCAGCTTCCCCAGCCAGGCCCTCCCAGCCCGGCTGAAGAGATTACTGTAGGGAGAGCGAAGCTGCTGCCGGTGCAGGATGGCGTGGATGCGGTTCTTGAGGCGCGTGCCCTCCTGAGCCAGCCTGATCCGGTGGCTGATCACTTGCCGGTAGCCCCGTGTCCTCTCGTCGGGCACCCATACCTCGCAGATGAAGTTGCTCTGTAGTAGACGGGCCAGGGCCTCAGCACTCAACTCGTCGGTGCTGATCCGAGCTTGGGCGATGAGACGAGTCTTGATCGGGTTGACCACCACCACACGGCCAGCACGAGCTGCCAGACAGTCATAGGCCCACCAGGTGTTGGTGCTGGCCTCCAAAGCCACCGCGTCCTCGCTGGTGAGGGTGCCAGCCGCCCAGGTGGCCAGTCGATCCAGAGGAAGATGATCCTCTTTCACCACCACCTCCCCTTGTTGGCTTATCCCGCAGATTGTGGCATACTTCTTGTGCACATCGAGGCCGAAGAAACGTTTGCTCATCTTTGGCTTCCTCCATTTCTGAAGTGGTGAGGGAGACAGGTTGGAAGACAGATGCGACACACACCTATGCGGGGTAGACCCCATTCTGGTGAGTCGAGAGACGGCCAAACATAATGACGGGCTCGAAAACCCATAACAGCGTCGGCCGGTCTTCACCACCTGTCTCGGTGAATGTGTATTCACCAGAGTACTTGCAAGGATACTCACCTTCCTGTCCCCTCGCCAACCTTCACTCTCATCGTAACATACCAACATAATGTTGTGGTCTGTGGCGTGGGGGAGATGCGGATAGCCATCACCGGAGCAGAAGGTCAGCTCGGAAGCAGCCTTCAGGAGGCGTTCGAGGGAAACGAACTCCTGCTCATCGACCTGCCGGAACA
>JBAVWD010000478.1:0-6755 GCA_049697655.1 Anaerolineae bacterium
GGCCCAGAAGTATCTCGTGGACGGCGGGAGCCACTCCCTGCGGCTCACGGAGCCTTTCCCTCCACGCATCGTTACCGCCCACGGAGCCCGGGTGACGGACGAGGACGGCCACAGAATCCTCGATTTCTGGCAAGGGCATTTTGCCAACATCCTGGGGCACAACCCTGAGGTTGTCACCTCCGCACTGGTCACGGCCTTCGAGAACGGGTTCGGCCTGCAGGCAGGCTTCACCGACCGCCTTCAGGTGGAGGCCGCCGAGATTCTCTGTCGTCAGACGGGCAGCGAGCGAGTGCGCTTCACCACCAGCGGCACTCTGGCCACCATGTACGCCACTCTGCTTTCCTTCGCCTTCACCGGCCGGGAGATGGCCCTGAAGGTGGGTGGGGGTTGGCATGGCTCCCACCCCTGGGGATTGAGGGGCATCGGGTTCATACCCGGCCCAGAAGAGGGCTTCCAGCACGTGGATACGGCAGGGTTGCCTGCGACAATCACCTATACCATAGTCGTGAGCAATTTCAACGACCCTGAGAGACTGCGTGACGACTTCCGCAAATACGGGAACCGTCTTGCTTGCTTCACGGTGGAGCCTTTCATCGGCGGAGGCGGATGTTTGCCCGCCACCCGCGAGTACCTGCAAACCGCCCGAGAGTTGACCCAGCAGTATGGCGTCGTCCTTGTCTTCGATGAGGTGATCGCCGGATTCCGCTTCCGCGCCGGCGACCTGGGCAATATGTATGGGATACGGCCTGACTTGGCCACCTTCGGCAAGATCATGGGCGGGGGCATGCCGGTAGCGGCCGTGGCGGGCCGGAACGAGATTATGAAGCTCGTCGGACGTGAATGTGGCAGGAAGGTCAAGTTCTCTGGAGGTACCTGTTCCGGCCATCCGGCCTCGATGCTGGCGGCCAAGACCATCATGGAGTACCTGGCCGCTCACGAGGACGAGGTTTACCCACGTATCGCGGCCCTGGGGGAGAAGACACGCCAAGTCGCCACTGAAGCCTTCGCCGACGAGGGCATCTACGCTACCACCCCAAGGTACACTGACGACGTCTCGGGGGGCAGCTCCCTCAGCCTGCTGGCCTTCCCTTACCAAGAGGGCCGGGAGCTACACACTCCCACGGATGTGCGGGACCCCGCCGTGTGCGACGTGGCCCTCGGGGAGGAGATCCTGCAACTGGCGCTGCTGGTTCATGACGTGTTCACCGCGCACGGTCTGGGCTCGGTCAGCACCGCCCACACGGAGGAAGACCTGAACTCCCTCCGTCAGGCCTACGGCCAGGTGGCGCGCCTTTTCAAGAAGCACCTCTAGGGTGCGCCTGGCCGCGCTTGTGGGCGGAGGGCAGACCCCCTCGACCCCTTGGCGTGAGGTGGGACCAGCGATTCGGGAGAATGAACGAGCCGTCGGCAAATGCCGCAGCGGCCCCAGCACCAAGGAGGCTATACTTAGTATGTCAAGCACAATTCGCGTTATCCAGTACGGCCTGGGGCCCATCGGCGGTGCCATGGCACGCCACGTCGTCGAGCGTGCCGGGCTGGACCTGGTAGGGGGCATCGACGTCGATCCCGCGAAGGTCGGTCGAGACGTCGGCGAAGCCATCGGCCTGGGCCGCTCACTGGGTTTCACTGTGGTCCAGACGCTTGGAGAGGCCCTGGCACGAGGCGAAGCCGACGTCGTTCTGCACACTACCAGTTCCTACTTCGACAGCTTCAAGCCCCAGGTTATCGAGGCCCTGGAGGCCGGTCTGGACGTGGTCTCCACTTCGGAAGAACTATCGTTTCCCTGGCTGGCCCACGCAGCCCACGCCGCCGAGATCGATGCCGTGGCCAAGCGCACCGGTAAGACGGTCTTGGGAACCGGAGTCAACCCCGGTTTTCTCATGGACTCCCTGCCTCTCTGCCTCACGTCCATCTGCCAGAGGGTGGATCGGATCGAAGTCACACGAGTGATCAACGCCTCCACTCGCCGAGGTCCGTTCCAGGCCAAGATCGGCTCCGGCATGACCGTGGAAGACTTCGAAACCAAGATGGCCGCGGGCCGAATCGGCCACGTGGGTCTGCCTGAGTCCATGGGTATGGTCTTCCACACTCTCGGCAGGAACCTGGCTCGCTACGAATCGGGCGTCGAGCCTGTGGTGGCAAAGAGGCCGGTGAAGACGGCCTACTTCGATGTCCGGCCTGGACAGGTCAAAGGGCTGAAACAGGTGGCGCGCGGCTACACCGACGAGGGCGAGTTCATGACCCTGACCTTCGTCGCCGCTCTGGAAGCCGGAGACGAGGCCGACACCATCAAGATCACCGGCTCGCCCGACCTGGAGGTCACGCTCAAGGGCACCAATGGTGACATCGCCACCGTGGCCATCGCCGTTAACGCCATTCGCCGCGTGAGAGAGGCCGAGCCAGGTCTCGTGACAATGAGGGATCTACCCATAGTGACCTATTGGTAGGCACCTCGGCGACTCGGGTAGCGCTGGCCTTCGATGGGATGACGGCAAGGAACTCGGGTGGCAACCAGTGCGGAGTGCATCTTGGGCTTCTCCCGGACCCGGGATAGTGGTCACCCACACCTGTCGTCCCCGCCCCAGGCTGGTGAGCTGCAGCGCCGTGCCGAGCATCGATGGACCGGGTCATCGGCTGTGCGAAGGGAACCTGCGTTGAAGACTGATGTGAGCTGGCAGGGTTCTTCTCGATGCGAGTGAGCGAAGTCGTGCGGTGCAAGGATTTCCCGTGCTCTGATGTCAGACCTGACTGCTACCAGGTACCGGACATCGAGATTTGCCCGGAGGACGTGTCCATCGTCTTGATCTCGGAGGCGGCACCCGGCGATCCGGCTGACTACTACTATGCGCCCGGCGAGCCTCTCTTTGGGCAGACCACTGTGGAGGCCTTCCGGGACGCCGGGGCAGACGTGTCCTCAGTGCAGGACGTACTTGACCTCGGGGTCTATATGAGTAGCGCGGTCAAGTGCGGCAAGACGGCATACGGAATCAAAACAGGCACCATCAAGCAGTGCTCGCTTCTTCTGGAGCAGGAACTGAGCCTGTTTCCTCAGGTGAAGGCCTTCCTGCTGATGGGAGACGTGGCCATCCGGGCCATCAACTACGTCGCCCAACGGGCGGGCGAGGGACGAGTTATCCCTGCCGGGTCCACCTACAAGATCCGGGGAGAAGAGTACTACTTTCGCGGGGCGCGTGCCTTCCCCTCTTATCTCCAGGCGGGTCCCAGCTTTTTCATCGAGAAGAGCAAGCGCAAGATGATCGCGCAGGACATCGCTGCGGCGCTGTCCCTCCTCCCCTAGTCTGTCCTCCGGCAGCCTCAACTCCTGCGAAGCCTTTCGCCGCCGGTACCGCGTACGGGAGAGTGTTGAAAAATGATGTTGGACGCGCCTACGAGGCTGTTACCATTGCCTTCGCCGCTGGACGCACCCTGAGTAGACTGAAGGTCGTATCGAAGGGGCAGGCCAGCGGGGCCCGCCACGCCCCTTTTCCACATCCTCCACGGGCGTTTTGCTCCCCCCTGTGGGCTGGCGTATCATTGGAGCGACAGACGGCACGACAAGCGCATCGAGGCCTTGGCGCATTGGGCGAACCACTGCCCACGTGGGCATGTTGCCCGCAGTAGTCCGTATGCTTCCATAGGGAATCCACGCCAACCTCGCTCACGAGGGACATACCCAGAGGGAAGGGAAACCATGCGCTCCAAACGATTCGAGTCGCTCGCAGAGAGGCCCGTGAACCGCGAGACCTTCATCGAACCCTGGGCTGAGGCCGGGCTGACTGTCATCAGCAGTCCCCACGATCCCTCACCAAGCCTCAGGATCGAGAATGGAATCGTCGCGGAAATGGACGGCGTCCCGCGTGAGCAGTTCGACCTCCTCGACCACTTCATCGCCAGGCACGCCCTCGACCTCGAGACCGCCGAGCACTCCATGGGTTTGCCCTCACCAGACATCGCCCGTATGCTCGTGGACATCAACGTCCCCCGCGCTGAAGTACTCCGAGTGACCTGTGGGTGCACCGCGGCCAAGCTCGTAGACATCGTCCACCACCTGAACGTGCTGGAGATGATGATGGGTTTGACCAAGATGCGGGCCCGCCGTACCCCCGCCAACCAGGCCCACATCACCAACCGCCTGGAGCATCCTGCGCTGCTGGCAGCTGATGCTGCGGAGGCTGCGCTGCGAGGTTTCAAGGAGATCGAGACCACAGTGGGCGTCACCCGCTATGCCCCGCTCAATGCCCTGGCCATCCTCATCGGCTCCCAGACCGGTCGAGGAGGCGTCCTCACTCAGTGCTCGGTCGAAGAAGCCACGAACCTGCAACTGGGCTTCGCCGGGCTCACCACCTATTCCGAAACGCTATCGGTCTATGGCACGGAGAGGGCCTTCATCGATGGCGATGACACGCCGTGGTCCAAGGCCTTCCTCTGCGCGGCCTACGCCAGCCGAGGGGTCAAGACTCGCTTCACCTCGGGCACCGGTTCAGAGGCCCTGATGGGCCACTCTGAGGGCAAGTCCATGCTGTATCTGGAGGCCCGATGTCTGCTGGTCACGCGGGGGGCTGGTAGCCAGGGCAGCCAAAACGGCTCCATCAGCTGCGTCGCCCTCCCCGAGTCACTGCCTGGAGGCGTGCGCGTCATCCTGGCCGAGAATCTGCTTGCTGCCATGCTCGGTCTGGAAGTGGCCGCGGGCAACGATGCGTTGGCTTCCCACTCTGAGATCCGCAAGACCGCCAAGCTGATGTGCCAGTTCTTGCCCGGCGCAGACTTCGTCACCTCTGGCTATGGTGGAATCCCGCGGTACGACAACATGTTTGCCGGTGGCAACTTCGACGTGTCGGAACTCGATGACTGGTACGTGCTTCAGCGAGACCTCCAGGTTGACGGAGGCATCGCGCCCGTCAGGGAGGAGGACGTCCTGCGCGTCCGCCAGCGCGCGGCCAGAGCTATCCAGAGTCTGTTCGAGGCCTTCGACTTCGCGCCCATCAGCGAGAGCGAGGTGCAGGCCGCCACCACCGCCTGGAGCAGCGAAGAGATGCCGCAGCGCGACAGGTTGATGGACATCAAGGTGGCGCGTTTGATGGTTGACGGCACCCTGACCGTGGTGGACGTCATCAGGGCCCTCGCGGAAGCTGGTTTTCACGACGTGGCAGGAAACATCCTGGAGATGCAGAGGCGCCGCGTGGCTGGTGACTGTCTTCAGCCGGCAGCTATCTTTGACGATGGCTTCCAGTTGCTCAGCGCATTGACCGACCCCAATGACTATGGAGGCCCAGGGACGGGATACCGCGTGGAGGGCCAGCGATGGTCGGTCTTGCAGGACCTGCCCCAGGTGCGAGAGCCGCGGGACTACGCGGAGCAGCTGAGTCTGCCCGAAAGCCAACCCTGGATGGAGGAAGTTGGACCCGCTCTTCGCAGCGACTCGCTCGAGGTGATCATCGCCGTCGGTCCTGCCTTCGGGGCGGAGATGGGCCGGACCGTCGGCGGGCTGTCGCACCGGGACGTGCTGAACTCGATGGTACAGGGCGTCCGTGATGAGGGCCTGCCCGCTCGAGTCGTCCGCGTACACCACACCTCAGACTGTGCCTTCATCGGTCACGCCGGTGCCAAACTGAGTGGTTCGGGCGTGGCCGTCGGCATTCAGTCCAAGGGCACGACGGTGATCCATCACCGCGATCTGGACCCGCTGGAAAACCTCGAGCTCTTCTCACAGGCACCCAACATCGACCTGGATACTTACCGACAGGTCGGGCGCAATGCAGCCCGGTACGCCCTGGGCGAGCCAACGGAGCCGGTGCCAGTGAGGATCGATTCTACCGCCAGATTGCGACTGATCGTGCAGACCCTCCTGCTGCATCTGCGAGAAACGCGGCAGATCGAAACAAATCGCCCGCCAAGCGAGCTACGCCTGTTTCCAAAGGAGCAATGGGATGGAGACCGACCCGATTCGGAGCAAGACGGGAAGACCTCTCAGTGAGCTGACCCTGGAGTCCGTCCTAGCGGGCGAAGTGACCCCGGAGGACCTAAGCATCGGCGCGGAGACGCTGCGACGCCAGGCCGACGCCGTGGAGGCTGCCGGGTACAGGCAGGTCTCCCAGAACCTGCGGCGTGCCGCCGAGCTGACGTTGCTCTCGAACCAGGAGGTGCTCGAGATCTACAAGGCTCTCCGGCCCGGGCGAGCCACTCATGCGGGATTACTCGTGATCGCCGACCGTCTTGAGAGCGAGCTCGGGGCGCCCATGACCGCTAGCCTGATCCGTGAGGCCGCCGAGGTCTACCTCTTGCGAGGGATCGCAAAGTAGAGCGGTGTCTCAGTTCCCCATGCCAACCATGTCGTTGACCAGCACGATCCGGTAGCGCGCCTGGTTCAACCTCACCCTCCGAATGGCCTCGTTCACCTCCGACATGGGCATCAGCTCCACCTGGGGCAGGATGCCCCGCGCCTGAGCGAACGACAGCATCTCCCGCATCGCCGCCCGGCTGCCGATGAAGGAACCGGTGATCGACAACTGGTGCGCCACAAGGTCTATCGGCTTGAAGTCCATTGTCGGGAAGCCAAGCAGGACCAGCCTCCCCTTCTTACTGAGAGTCATGAGCAAGGATTCCCAGTCGATCTCGCCGTGAGCCGTGCACAGCAACAGGTCGAAGTAGTAGTCAAACTGCTGCATGCGGGCTTCATCCCCAACAACGATGAAGCGGTCCGCGCCGAAGGCCAGCGCCTGCTCCTTCTTACCCGGCGAGGAGGAAATGGCCGTGAC
>JBAVWD010000479.1:0-1852 GCA_049697655.1 Anaerolineae bacterium
CGGTTGATGATCTGCCAGGCCACATCTAGGATGGGAATGCCCATCACCAGCAGGGCGGTGGCCATCTTGGCACCCCCGATGATGGCCATACTGCCCAGGGCAAAGCCCAGGAACAGCGCCCCTGAGGTGCCCATGAAGACCCTGGCGGGATGGAAGTTGAAAGGCAGGAAGCCCAGGACGCAACCCGCCAGGGCCAGAGGTAGTAGGGAGACGCTATACTGGCCCAGCCTGCAGCTGTGAACGAACAGCAAGACAGAGGCGATGACCGTCACTCCGCCCGCCAATCCGTCCAGGCCGTCGAGCCAGTTGACCGTGTTCATCATGCCCAGGAGCCAGAATAGCGTGAGGGCCAGGGTGACAGGAAGAGCGAAGCTGATCATGCCCCCAAAGGGGTTCGCGATCTCGGGGATGGTGATGCCACAGTAGATGGCCACAGCTGCCGCCACGAACTGCACGGCGAACTGGGGAACTGGACCCAACTCTCGCTTGTCGTCCCAAACACCCACTGCGAAGACCATGGCCGAGCCGAAAAGCAGCCCCGCCAGTCGATGGAGTTCCAGGGGGTCTTCCCGCTCCACCGGCAGAAGCAGGCTCGCGCCTATGGCAGCGAGAAAGGGCAAGAAGAGAGCCAGGCCGCCCAGCCGTGGAACCGGTACCCGGTGCACCTGTTTGGGTTTGCCCGGGACGTCCACGAACCCGAAGCGCAGTGCGAGACGGCTGACCAGGGGGGTCAGGGCCAGTGTGCCCAGGAAGGCCACGGCGAAGGTGAGCAGGAAGCTGGTCATGTCAAATCCGCCTCATCGAGTATCTTCCAGAAGCGCTTGTCACCCAGTTCCTCTCTTGCGGCCTCGGTGTCTGGTTACTCCAGTTCCTCAAAAAGAGCCGCAGCCTCAGCTTGGCGCAGGTTGGGCTGGCTACTCTGGCGCCAGACTCACCTCTGACACCTCAACATGGTCGCCCAGGAAGTGGCCCCCGGCGTCAAACACAGGCAGCCGTTCTGCGGTGCTGGCGTCGTACATGCCCACGACAACGGTGTAGGTGCCGCGCGGGACGTCGGATGATACGAGAATCTCATAAGGGTCGATGATGATCTCGCCCTCGACCCAACTGGTGGTGGGCAGGGTGCCCTCCCCAGGCACGCTGTCTCGTTGTGTGACTATGTCACCTTGCTCGTCCAGCAAATGGACAAAGACGGTGTGCGAGGTGTCCGTCGCCCCCAGGGCTTGCCAATAGAGGGTCAGAAACAGTATCTCCCCCGGGCTTGCCTGCCCTGGCGCCAGGTCGTACCCCAGCAGCTTCACCGAGTCGCCGAGGCGTACATCCACCTCATGGTCCAGAGAGGGCACGTCGAAAGACCTCTCGCGTCCCTGGACCTCTATCTCTCCGAGATCGATCACGCTGCCTGTAGGCAGAAGCCACAGGAGACGGGGGAGGGCTTCCCCATCTGCCCGAACCTGCATCCTGAGGCGGTATCGCCCGTCTCCGGCATTGCCCGGGACGAGGACGGACTGCCAGTCCCGCACGACCTCCCCCTGCTGCCACCGGACAGGCGGATAGCGCTCGCTCAGCGGTGACTGTTGTTCCCCTGTCCTGACTCCTGCGTCGTCCTCCAGCCAGAGGAGCAGTGTGTAGTCGTCAGCAAGCGATCCCAGGCCCTGCCACAGGAAGGTGACGGGGATGGCCTCACCGGGTTTGAACTCCTCGCCGATCACGGAGTATCCCAGAAGCTTGACCAGTCCTCCCAGATTTTGCTCAACCCTCCGCTGTACGTCCCACGATCCTGCTTCCTCCGGGCTCAGAGTTCGGCCCAGAGATACACTTCCCAGAGCTGTGGTGCCCAGGGGCGCCAAGG
>JBAVWD010000480.1:0-8539 GCA_049697655.1 Anaerolineae bacterium
GCCAGGAAGCGGATGGTATTGACACATTGCTGGTCAAGTGCTTCTTGGTTGGTCACGTTGAGAATCCTCAGCAGCGCAGTCAGCGCGAAGCTGGGCAGAGATCACGGTGCGTCTTCTAGCTTCAGACGCCTACGAGAGATTATCCTGTACTGTTTTCCCCAGCACAGCGGAGCGGGCGTAAGTCAGCTGGCGGTCTCTGCTCAATCATGCGCTTGCTGCATACGGTCACGGACTGCGGAGCGAGAGCCATCGATCATCTGCTCAGCATTGGCATGGGCCCAATCGACCAGCAAAGCCACCTCTTGCAGGGCCTCGAACGCGCGATCGGGTTGGAGACCGGGGCCAGGCCCGGAGCAGAGAGTCGGCAGCCCGCGCCTGCCTGTTCGGACTCCTGGGACCCGGTTCTGGCTTGAACCTAGCCTGGGTCTTCAGTTCCCACCCAGATGCTGCCCTGGTCTCTCCGTGTGGGATACACAGGCAGGGGCTTCTCCCTAGAGATGGCACCCAGCACTCGACCGACGCCCGGTGGCCAGGGGGCCCACTTCTTCACCTCGCCGGTTCGGAGGTCAAACTCGCTGTGGTGCCGCGAGCAGACGAGCGTGCCCTCCTCCGTGACCTTGCCCCTCTCAAGGGGTGCACCCATGTGCGGGCATTTGCTGTCCACGGCGTAGAGTTGACCCCGGACATGAAGGAGAAGAACAGGGCGTCCGCCCACTTCAACCACACGCCTGCCGCCATCTGGGAGTTCTTCTTGCGGAAGGACCTTGGTCCAGTTCACCTTGCCCTCCTTTCGGGCTGCTCTTGACCCTGCGGATGCAGTGGTTTGCCAGCAGCCCCAAATCGCCCGGTTCCAGGCTGCCTCTCACCCTTCTGTCAGGCCTGCTGTCGGAGCCATGGGCCTTGCGGGTCCCGACCGGTCGTAGTGTGCTCCTGCTGGGGATCAAGGACACGCAGGCAGTGCACTTGCGGATTATATACCGTCGGGATATGCTTGCCAACCTAGCCTACCGTTGCTGCGGCCAGGTGCCTCCACGGCACCTGGCACGGCTCAGCACGTGGATGGAGGTGGCTTTCGCGTCGTTCTGCATAGAGGGTTGCCCCTTTGGGCTTGAAACGGGCCCCTCTGTGTGCTACAATCTTGCTTACGAGGAGTTCTATGTCCGATGATGTGTTGTTGACCCCAGAGGGGAGGGCAAGGCTTGAGGCTGAGCTGGACTATCTGCGCTCTGTCAAGCGACCCCAGATCGCGGATCAGCTGCGCGAGTCTGTTGATGGGGGGGATCTCACCGAGAATATCGGCTACGAGGATGCCAAGCACGAACAGTCCTTCGTGGAGGGGCGCATCTTGACCTTGGAGACCCTGCTCCACAGGGCGGTAGTCGTGGAGTGGGACCGAGCCTCAGCGACGGTGAGCTTTGGGTCGCGGGTCACGGTCACGGAGCGGGGAGGGAGGGAAGAGAGCTTCCAGATCGTTGGCTCCGCCGAGGTTGATCCCAGCGAGGGACGCATCTCCAACGAGTCTCCTCTGGGCAAGGCGCTCTTGGATCGCTCCGTCGGCGATGAGGTAGCCGTGGAAGCCCCGGATGGCGTATTGCACTTCCGGATATTGGATATCCAATGAGTGAAGACCGAGAATCAAGCGAACTCTTGCAGCAACGACGGTTGAAGTTGGAGAGGCTGAGGGAGAAGGGCGTAGAGCCCTATCCGCTGCGTGCGGAGTGCACTCATTCGGCTGCTGAGGCACTCTGGATGCTTGAGCAGTGGAAGGAAAAGGGGGAAGAGGGGGGACCTCCTCAAGTCGTCAAGCTGTGCGGGCGCATGATGAGCGTCCGCGTGATGGGTAAGGCTTCCTTCGCGCACATCGCCGATGGCAGCGGCCGCATTCAGGTCTATGTGAGACTCGCTGACGACGGAGTGGACGAAGAGACCTACGATCTGTTCAAGCGGGATCTGGACATCGGCGACATTATCCAGACCGAGGGCACGCTCTTCTTCACGAGTACCGGCGAGCCCAGCCTTCGGGTGAACAAGCTGACCTTGCTGGCCAAGTCCCTCAGGCCATTGCCGGAGAAGTGGCACGGCCTGAAGGACGTGGAGACCCGCTACCGTCAGAGGTATCTGGACCTCATCGTCAACGAAGACGCGCGTCGCGTCTTCATCCTGCGCAGTCACATCGTCGCCGCCCTGCGTCGCTACATCGATTCCCGGGGGTTCATCGAGGTGGAGACACCGGTTCTCCAACCCGTGTACGGAGGGGCGATGGCGCGACCCTTCACCACTTACTACCACGCCCTGGATCAGGAGGTATACCTGCGCATCGCCGACGAGCTCTATCTGAAGAGGCTCATCGTGGGCGGGCTGGATCGAGTCTACGAGATCAGCAAGGATTTCCGCAATGAGGGCGTCTCCTCCCATCACAATCCGGAATTCACCATGCTGGAGGCGTACCAAGCCTACGCAGACTATCATGACATGATGGCCCTGGCAGAGGGCGCTCTCTTCAGTGTGGCTCAGGAGGTGCTGGGCACAGCTCAGATCACGTATCAGGGGCAAGCGATCGACCTGACCCCGCCATGGCGCCGCCTGTCCATGCGTGATTCCATTCTGGAGCAGACGGCAATCGACATCTACGAGGCCCCGACTGTGGGTGTACTGCGGCAGCAGGTAGAGGAGCGGAGGCTAGAGGTGGATCCGCAGCCCACCCGGGGGATGCTCGTAAGTGAGATCTTCAGCGAGTACGTGGAACGCAAGCTAATCCAGCCCACGTTCATCATCGACTTTCCCGTGGAGATATCACCATTGGCGAAGAAGAAGCCGGACAACCCGGACTTGGTGGAGCGGTTTGAGTTGTTCATCGGCGGTCTGGAGATGGGCAATGCCTTCAGCGAGCTGAACGACCCCATCGACCAGAGAGAGCGGTTTCTCGATCACGCGAAGCAACGCGAGGCTGGCGACGAGGAGTCCCACCCCATGGACGAGGACTATGTCCGGGCTCTGGAATACGGCATGCCCCCAACGGGTGGCATCGGCTGTGGCATAGACCGCATGGTCATGCTCTTCACCGATCAGTCTTCCATTCGCGAGGTTATCCTCTTTCCCCACCTGCGCACCAGGGACGCTCCCTCCTGATCTCGGCCCTAGGACCCCTTGCTGAGTAACGAGCTCGAGTTGGTTGCCCCTCGCTGCCACGGCGTGCGTTGGGGGCAGGCGCGGTCCTTGTAGAGCAGGCTGTCAGACTCACCAGCGCCTAACCTGGCTCATGCTCCCGAATTGCGCTTAGCTGGCGGCGAGCAGTCCGGGTCTGCCAACTATCCCACCGACCCCTACCTTCGGCGGCAAAGAGACACCTTGGCCCGAGTGGTCGAACTCGCAAGTGGCGTGCGCGGGCAAGCGACCTGGAGAGGGGAGCGAGGTCAGAGTGGGCGAGCGGAGACCACAGGACCCCCGACGTGGCGGGTGAGTGGAGGCCCCAAGCGAACGATGTGTCCTCTAGGATTCAGGAAGCCGCGTATCTGGTGGAGACTGCCCCAACCAAGCAGAAGAGGCGATCGCGATTCCTTGGCGCAAGCACCGTGGCAATTTGACAGAGTCTTGAGGATGCGCTAAAGTAGCTGGAAATATCCCCAGCCGATCGCCGTTGTCAGGGCGTTGCGACCTGGACCACTCAGTGAGCTATGGGACCGGTCAAACGGGTGATGTTCGATCCTCGATCATGGGTGCCGCAGAGTCTGGATACGGGACTGTGTGCGCACCCATTGTAGTACTCTCGAACTCCGTTGGATGGCCAAGCGCGGCCTGGCAGAGCGCACCTTGACTCCGGGAAAACGGGTACGGACATTCGACGAGGAGTGAC
This sequence comes from Anaerolineae bacterium, assembly GCA_049697655.1. Classification (GTDB taxonomy): domain Bacteria; phylum Chloroflexota; class Anaerolineae; order UBA7937; family B3-Chlor; genus JAUVXJ01. The sequence goes on from JBAVWD010000480.1 coordinate 3,854, forward strand.
ATGTCAGACAACGTCGATGGTATGTTGGCGGAGGCGCTGGGGAGCCTGTGGTTGCTGCGGCAACTGTCGCGAGCAGAGTATGCGCAGGGTTCGGCGGAGGCTGCTGGCGACCAGTGCGTGGTTGGAAGCCCAAGACTTGGTGAGAGTTAGAACCTTGGGATGCCGGGAGAGCAGAGCACGACGAGGCGAAAAGGGCCGCAGGAGTCCTTTCCTGGGCACATCCCACGAGATCGAACCCTGCGCCTCAATCTTGATCGTACTCCAGGCAGTCCTTGACAAGTGTTTCCGACTCGACTATAGTACCGCAACTCCGGCGTGGACCGGGGCGGGGCTTGGAAACAACAAACCTATGGAGGCGCTTCGAGCCTCAGTTTCTGTCAACGTCCGCAGCTCATAATCTCAAGGGAGGTGAATCGAGATCATGCACAGTATTACCCGAAGACAGTTCCTGAAGGGCTCAGGGGCCACCGCCGGTGCCGTTCTCCTTCCGCCGGCGATGCCTGGGCGTCAGGACGTGCCGACCTTCCCGCTACACAAGAGGGTTGGCGAATCGCGTACCATCTGTCCCTACTGCTCGTGTGGGTGCGGCTTGTTGATCGCCACGGATAGCTCGGGGCACATACTCAATTCGGAAGGAGATCCAGATCACCCCAACAACCGGGGTGCGCTCGACCCCAAATCCATCGCGGTGCGGCAGTTGTCCACCAGCCCTCACCGGCAAAGCAAGGTGTTGCACCGTGCTCCGGGAGCCTCAGCATGGGAGGAGATGACCTGGGAGCAGGCCATTCCCCTCGTGGCACGCAAGATCAAGGACACCCGCGATGCCACCTTCCAGACTACCGATGAGAACGGTGTGACCGTCAACCGCACGACCGGTCTGGCCTTCCTTGGTGGGGCGGCTAACAACGACGAGGACTGCTACATTGCGACCAAACTGGCTCGCGCCCTGGGCGTGGTCTATCTCGAGCACCAGGCGCGTATATGACACTCCGCGACGGTGGCCGGTCTCGGCCCCACGTACGGTCGCGGAGCGATGACCAACCAATGGAGAGACCTCAAGAACGCGGATGCCCTTCTTGTATGCGGGGCGAACCCCGCAGAGAACCATCCGGCCTCCATGGCGCACGTCAACAAGGCCCGTGACGAGCGAGGCGCCAAGTTGATCGTGGTAGATCCGCGCTTCACCCGCACCGCCTCCACAGCCGACATCTACGCCCCCATCAGAAGCGGTAGCGACATCGCCTTCTGGGGCGGGCTGATGAGCTACATCATCGAGAACCACCTCTACCACGAGGAGTATGTGGCGAAGTACACCGATGCCCCCTTCCTGGTCAACGAGGGGTTCCAGACTCCAGCCGAGCTGGACGGTTACTTCACCGGTTTCGACTCGGAGAAGCAGAGCTACGCTCAGGACACCTGGGTCTATCAAAAGGATGACGAGGGGAACATCCTGCGCGATGAGACCCTGCAAGACCCCAGGTGCGTGTTCCAGTTGCTCAAGGCGCACTACGCGCGGTACACGGTGGACATGGTGGAGAAGGTCTGCGGCATGCCCAAGGACAAGTTCCTGGAGGTGGCCCAGGCCTTTGCCGCGACTGGCGCGCCGGAGAAGACGGGCACCATTCTGTACGCCATGGGACAGACGCAGCACACCGTCGGTACTCAGAATGTGCGTGCAATCGCCATGGTGCAACTTTTGCTGGGCAACACGGGTCGTCCGGGGGGCGGCGTGAACGCCCTGCGCGGTGAATCCAACGTTCAGGGCTCCACCGACATGGCCGTCCTATTCGATAGCATCCCGGCGTACATAGCAATACCCAATGCGACCAAGCACAAGGATCTCGCCGAGTATCTGGAGAAAGAGACGCCCACGGGTGGCTACTGGGTGAACAAGCCCAAGTTCCTCATCAGCCTGTTGAAGGCCTGGTGGGGAGAGAACGCTACTGGGCGGAACGATTTCCGCTTTGACTATCTGCCCAAGGTCAGCGGCGGTATCAACAGCTACGCCTGGATCGCGCTGTTCCACGCCATCAACGATGGCACCATCAAGGGGCTGTGGATCATGGGCCAGAACCCCGCTGTGGGTGGCCCCAACGCCCGGTTCGAGAAGCAGGCCCTGGAGAAGCTCGAGTGGATGGTGATCCAGGAGATCGCGCCCACGGCGACCACGGACTTCTGGCGCGCACCTGATGTGGACCCGGCGTCGATCCCGACCGAGGTCTTCTTGTTGCCTGCGGCGGATGCTATGGAGAAGGAAGGGACCATCGTGACCAGCGGTCGCCTCATCCAGTATCGACCCAAGGTGGCGGAGGCTCTCGGAGACGCCCGGGGCGACATCGAGATCATGGACATGATCTACCAAGAACTCAGCAGGCTCTATGAGGCTGAGGGAGGCGCGCTACCCGAGGCGCTCCTTAAGTTGAACTGGTCTCACGGCTCCGATTTCGACAAGATCTGCCGGGAGATCAATGGCTACTACACCCAGGACGTCAGCGACGAGGACGGTAACGTTGTGGGCAAAGCTGGCGACATGGTCGTCAACTTCAGCAAGCTGAGGGACGACGGGTCTACCGTCTGTGGCTGCTGGGTATTCTCGGGCTACTGGTATCCGGCCGATGATGGCGACGGAAACGTGCTCACCGCCTGCAAGCGGCGCGGTCAGAAGGACCCGGGTGGCCTGGCTATGTACCCGTATTGGGCGTTCTCTTGGCCCGTGAACCGCCGCATTATCTACAACCGTTGCTCGGCGAACCCCGAGGGCAAGCCCTGGTCGGAGGACAAGGCCTTCATCTGGTGGGACGAAGCTGAGGGCAAGTGGACTGGTTACGATGTGCCGGACTTCGTGGCCACCAAGGGTCCCAGCGACCCGGGCTTCACCGACCCCTACATCATGCAGGTTGAGGGGAAGGGCAAGCTCTTTGCTGCCAGGAACGAGGGGCCGTTCCCAGAGCACTATGAGCCACTGGAGTCTCCGGTGACAAACCTGTTGTCCTCGGTGCAATTCAACCCTGTGGTCAAGCGGTGGGACGTGCAAAGCGGCGAGGACGTGGGCGACAATGTCGGGACCGCCGAACAGTTCCCCATCGTGTGCAGCACCTACCGGGTGTGCGAGCACTGGCAGGCTGGCGGGATGTCTGTGTGGCTGCCCTGGCTGGTGGAGACTCAGCCTGAGCCGTTCCTGGAGATGAGCGTGGAACTGGCCCGGGAGAAGGGCGTCTCCAACGGCGACCGCGTCGTGGTGAGCTCGGCGCGCGGCGAAGTGGAGATGGTGGCCATTGTCACCCCTCGGTTCAAGCCCTTCTCCGTGAATGGCCAGGTGGTACATGAGGTGGGCATGCCCTGGCACTTCAGTTGGCAGGGTTTGGCCAAGGGGGCCACTGCCAACTTCCTGACGCCGCATGTGGGCGATGGCAACACTGGGATCCCAGAGTACAAGGCGTTCCTGGTGGACGTTAGAAAGGCGGTGTGACGATGGCGAACGCGATGCTCATAGACGAATCCAGATGTATGGGATGCCGTGGGTGCCAGGTGGCCTGCAAGCAGTGGAACGATAATCCGGCGGAGGATACCCTGAACTGGGGTACGTACGAGAACCCGCCTGAGCTGTCAGGCATCACCTGGACCAGGATCAAGTTCACCGAGAAAGTGGAGGACGACCAAGTCAGGTGGCTCTTCCTCAAGCAGGGCTGCATGCACTGTACGCAGGCCAGTTGTGAGGCGGTGTGCCCCACGGGGGCGGTAAGACATCAGGGTCAGTACGTGCTGGTGGACCAGGAGTGGTGTATCGGCTGCGGCTACTGTGTCGCTGCCTGTCCCTTCGATGCTATCCACTCGGTTTCCGAGGCCCGAGACGGAGGGGAGGAGAAGGCCACCGCCAAGAAATGTACCTTCTGCGTGGATCGGACGACCAATGGCTTGCTGCCCGCCTGTGTGAAGACTTGCCCTGCCGGTGCCCTGGACTGGGGCGACCGCAGCGAGATGATTGCCAAGGGCAACGAGCGGGTCGCCGCTCTTCAAGCTGGCGGACGTGCCAGGGCCAACCTGTACGGGGAGCACGAACTCGGTGGCTTGCACCGCCTCTATGTGCTCACTGATGAGCCTTCTGCCTATGGGTTGCCGGCGGCACCACGATATGCAACGTCCACCGTGGGCGCCCAGTGGCTGAGCGGAATCCTTACCGCCGGCGTGCTGGCCGCGGTGCCGTTCTGGGTGCTGTTCAAGCGCCAGAGGGCGCAAGAGTCCAGAGAAGGAGGTGACTGACCATGGTGCTGACCTGGAAATGGGAGCTGGTGATCTATCTGTGGATAGCAGGGATCGCAGGAGGCGCATACTTCTCGGCTTTCATGATCAACACCATCACCCGCGGTAGGTATCCGCAACTGCCCAAGGTTGCCACGTTCGTGGGTGTGCCTCTCGTGCTGCTGGGCTCGCTGCTGCTAGTGGTGGATCTGGGCGAGCAGCTTCGTGCCTGGCACCTCTTCACGAGGTTCAGGCTGGGGTCGCCGATGTCGATGGGGAGCTGGATCCTGCTGCTCTATGCCTTACTGGGCCTGGTGATGATCGCACTGTGGTGGGCCAGGAGCTTCGAGCCGGGGGAGATAAGACTCACCGTGATTTCTGGACTCGCCAGCGTAATTCGTCCGGCCGCGGCCGCTGTGCGGGTCCTCGCCTGGATCGAGCTGGTGC
>JBAVWD010000481.1:0-3300 GCA_049697655.1 Anaerolineae bacterium
AACAGAACGGCTCTTCTTATCATCTTAGTTTTCCTCCCATCTGTTCTCTACCCCTAAGACGGGCACTGAGGCTGAAAGGTTCCCTCACCTCGACTACCAGCCGAAGCTGAGCCGACCGATGAGGCTCTCCGGAAGGCCCTTCTCCATCATCAACTGCTGGGTCGAGGCCACATCGTAGGGAACCCGATGATACTCAAGGGTCTTGGAGTCGGGCTCGAAGATCATGTACGCGGCTTTGGGATCGCCATCCCGGGGTTGTCCCACGCTTCCAGGGTTGATGATCATCCGTTCATCATCGATCAGAATCAGATGGTCCGGAAATGGAATGCTAATCTCGAACCCCTGGGTGGAGGTTTCCTCACGGAAAATCGCAGGCGCATGGGTATGGCCCACGAAGCACAGCTGCGTGTCGAAGAACTGAAAGTTGAGCTGGGCCGTAGAGGGATAGATGATATATTCCCAGATGGGCTCCCGAGGGCTGCCGTGAACCAGCGTGCAGTTGTCTTCCAAGAAACGCGTGGGCAGGTTCGACAGATACGCACTGTTCTCCTCGCTGAGCCGCTCGCTCGTCCACCGGCACGCTTCCTGAGCACTGGGGTTGAACTCTGCAATACCGATCCTGCTTATGGCGGCCCAATCGTGGTTGCCCGCCACGCAGACGTAGTCCGCAAACTCCCGCAGCCGACCGATGCACTCGTTCGGGCATGGTCCATACCCCACCACGTCTCCGAGGCACCATACTCGACCTATGTTCTCCAAGTCTACATCGGCTAGGACGGCGTCGAGGGCAGCCAAGTTCCCATGAATGTCGGATACTATCAGGTACCGCATAATATGCGAATCCTACCACAGTTGACCAGATTTGACTAGCCCGGCCGTGGACAGTCACTGCCAGGGTGAGTGCAAGACCGTTGCGAACCACACCCCGCCGCCCGAGGAGCGCCGTCAAAGTGGCGCCCAGCTCCAGCCACGAAATCCCGAGGACCGCCTGCCGATGGCGCACTTGTTGGCCCTCAACAAAGTCGATATAATAGCCCCGAGCTGCGCGTGCCCTGGAAAGGAGACTCCCACAGTGGAGGGGAACGCCCTGACCGTAGTCAGCGAGAGCCCGGCAGAGACGGGGGAACTTGGCCAAGCTATCAGCGAGCTGCTGGCAGGTCAGGAGGTTCTGTGTCTAGAAGGGGAGCTAGGTTCGGGAAAGACTACTCTCATCCAGGCCATCGGCCGTGCACTCGGGGTGACAGAGCCCATCACCAGTCCAACCTTCACCCTGGTCAATGAATACCACGGTCGAGCCGTGACTCTCTACCACGTTGACCTGTACCGGCTGCACAGCACGGAGGAGATAATCCAGGCAGGGATCGATACTTGCTTCCACAGTGATGGCCTGTGTCTTGTCGAGTGGGCCGAGAAAGCATGGGCAGTTCTGCCCACGGAGCATCTGTACATCACTCTGGAACACGCCGGGAAAAACAGACGACGAATCTCCCTCCAGGCTAAAGGTGCCCCCTATCGCAAGATGCTCGAGCGCTTGACGGAAGCCATCGGGTCTTGAACATGAGTCCCACCGTGCTTGCCATCGACACAGCCACCGAGTTTGCCAGCGTGGCGCTATACGACGAGGCAACTGGCGTCCTCGCCGAATTCTCGTGGCGCACCTCCATGAATCATACCGTCGAATTGATGCCCACCGTCGTGCGCCTCCTGGCATCACAAGCTATGTTGCCTCAGCAACTCGATGCGGTAGCCGTGGCCTTGGGACCAGGATCCTTCACCGGTCTGCGCATCGGTCTCAGCGTGGGCAAAGGTCTCTGCCTCACGCTCGGAATACCCATCGTGGGGATCCCCACTCTCGATATCTCGGCCTACGCCCACCGCGGGCAGAATCTGCCAATCTGTGCCATACTGCAAGCTGGGAGGGGGCGTATCTGCGCCGCCCTCTACCAGAGAGACATGGAGGACCTGCAGAGGACCAGTGACTACGATCTGGTGACGGTCGAGGATTTGTCACATCGGCTGACGGGGCGCACTTTGGTCTGCGGTGAGATAGATGTACAGCTGCGCACGTCCCTGATCAGTCAACTGGGGGAGCGGGCCGCCATTGCCTCTCCAGCTTCCTCACTGCGTCGCGCAGGGTATCTGGCAGAACTGGGCTGGCAACGGATCAGCAGCTTCGGAGGCAATCACGTGGCGAGCCTTGAGCCGCTCTATCTGCACTACCCAAAAGTCGGTGATCGAGAATATGGAGCAACCTAGTCTGCCCTACGTCGTGGAGCCCATGCTTCTGGAGGACATCCCACAGGTGGTGGAGATCGAGCGAGTTGCCTTTCCCAGTCCTTGGCCAGCGCGTGCGTATCGCTACGAGGTGACCCAGAACAGCCTGGCTCACTACTTCGTTGCCCGGCCCCGGCTTCCCGAAAACCCCGGGCCAGGTCCGGCGAAGGAAAAACCCGGTCTGCTAAGAAGAATCCACACGTGGGCTCACAGTGGCCATGATAACAGCCGCCCCCTAGTGGGGTACTGCGGGTTCTGGATCGCGGCTCAAGAGGCCCACGTCAGTACCATAGCGGTTGACCCGAAGTACAGAGGGCAGGGCGTGGGCCAGTTGCTGCTGGTGACAGCGATAGAGAAGGCCCTCGAGTTGGACGCCACACTGATGTCACTCGAAGTGCGGGTATCCAACCTGGTGGCCCAGAATCTCTACCAGAAGTATGGCTTCGAGTTCGTAGGGCGGAGGCCCCGCTACTACTCCGACAACCGGGAGGACGCCCTGATCATGACCGCCGACCACATCACTTCACCTCCCTACCAGAGGATGTTCGATCAGAGGCGCAGGCAGTTATGGACCCGGTTGGAGCGGATCGCCACCCTCAGCAGTGAGGCGTAGCCCCGTGACTGTCTCTCCGGGGACTCGCCTCAGCCCATCACTTTGAGGGCCGCTGACCAGACAAGGATCTGCACCAGAACCGCCATCGCTCCCAGGCAGTAGGTCACGAGGCGCTCCCACCTATGCACGGCAAACCCAAGGATTGTGTTGGTCAGGAGCACCGTCAGGCCTATCGCGGGCAGCTCCCATAGCTCCTCCTTGTGCCCCAGAAGTGCGACCTGCCCCGCCTCCGACAGCAGAGGGACGATCCCTGGCAGATGGGGGTAGCGTAGGGCAACGTAGCCAAACAGGCCGGCGTTGGCGATCGCCCCTGCCGCTGCGAGGCCAAGGGCAGTCCCATCGCGCCAGAGAGACAGGCCGGCCAGTCCGCCCTCCCTTCGCGTCCGCTCAAGGCTCTGGGCGGGACCCAGCCG
>JBAVWD010000482.1:0-7675 GCA_049697655.1 Anaerolineae bacterium
CCCTGGTCTCCGTTCCCACAGCCAGTACCATTGCTTCAGCCTCCCTGTCCACTACCGCCGCAGGGCACAAACGGGGGCGACAGAGCCCAGATCAGAACGCACTCCTTAGGCAAATCGTTGCGCCATCCATGGGCCTGGCTACCCTGGTAATGGATGCTATCGCCCTCCTTTAGAGTGAAAGCCTCCTCCCCCACGCTGACCTCCAGCTGGCCCTCTAGAATGAAGACGAACTCCTCGCCAGGATGGGCACATGTGTCGATCTCCATGCCTGGCCTGCAAGTAACCCGATAGGGCTGGAACTTCCCCCTGACCCCTCCCGAGGATAGCAGTTCGAAGGCGACTTTGCGGTTCCGATCTGCGAACTCCTCCCCTCGGCCCTTCCTCACCACCTTCCAGACCGGAGCGGGATGCTCGAAGAAGGACCTCAACTCCACGCCCAAGGTCCCGGCGACGGAGGAGAGAGTGGCCAGGGAAGGCTGGGCTTTGCTTCTTTCGATCTGAGACAGATAGCTGGCCGACAGGCCCACCATGCCCCCCAGCTGGGCCAGCGTGATCCCTTGTTCAGTGCGCAGGGCCTTCAACCGCCTTCCCACGCTCTCCGAGTCCCCTACCGTCTCTGCCGTCGTCCGCCGATCAGCGACCAGCCTCAGATCCACCTTTTCGTGACCCTCCAAGGTTGCTGAGGGAGGGTCTCCATCGCGCACACCCATTGGAGGCCACCAGAGTTGTCGCCTCCAACGCAGTGGCTAGAAGACCGGGGGCGTAAGCACCCACAGAGCGGTGACAGATTTCTTCCCTGGATTCTCCAAGCGATGTTTGACCGTCGCCATGAAATGAATGCTATCCCCTGCAAGTAGATCGTACTGCGCATCCTCGATCCAGAGCCTGAGGGTGCCGTCGAGGACATAGCCAAACTCCTCACCGGGGTGGGCACGATACTCATCCGAGGGGAGGGAGCCATCGCCGGACTCCATGGTCACCAGCAGAGACTCCATCACCCTGTCTGCGAATTGGGTCGAGAGGAGGGAGTAGATGATGGGCGAGCCTTCGAAGCGGAAAGGCTCGCGCTCGTGGGCTCTCACTACCTTAGTGGGATGGACGACCGCCGGGAAGAAATGGGTAATGGGGACACCCATAGCCCCAGCGATGGAGTAGAGCATGGAGATGGACGGAGCAGCCCGGTTCCTCTCCAACTGCGACAGGAACCCCGCGCTGCAACCAGTCCTGTCCGCCGCCTCCTCCAGGGTCAACCGACGTTCCAGCCGGAGCTCCTTTATCCTTTCCCCGATGATGCCTATGGTGGTCTCCATAGCTTTCCTCAATACTACTACCGTTCTTGCAGTTTGTCAATAGTGAAATTTCTTAAATGTTGGCAAACTGCGCCGCTCGGAAGAATTATGTCAATCTGTCGCTCGTGCAAGGCGGGTGTCTGGGCACAGAATCCTTGCACGTCCGCTTCGCCAAGGAGCACCTGGGACGAGCCCCTGCCATCCGGCGGACGCCTATGTTGGCGGCGCCCTGGTCGTTGGCCTAGTGTCCTTCCTGCTCTCGTTGGTACTCCACGAGGACTGAACTGGACACCAGCGGCGCTGCATGGGATGCATCCCGTCCTGATCAGCGGCACGAGGAGTGTATCACTCGGACTCCAACAGGGAGTATAGAAAGTGGTTCGGCCGGGAGAGTTGGGGTCGGGGCCTACCGGACTTTGCGCCTGTAGTCCGGAAGGAGAAGAGGTGATTCGATCGGGTTGCTCACGCCCGCTTCTTGGAGTTGCCGCTGCCATTCGTCCACGTGCTTCAAGGTCAGCTTTCCGCCCTCGACCTCTTTGGCTCGCCGCGCCGCCGCTGCCCCGGCTCGGCGACCGAAGACCGTTATCTCGAGGAGTGAATTGCCCATTAGCCGATTTCGCCCGTGCACGCCTCCTGAGATTTCCCCAGCGGCAAAGAGATTGGGAACATCGGTCGATCCGTCCGGCCTCAGACGTAGGCCACCATTCTGATAGTGCAAGGTCGGATAGACGAGTATCGGCTCTTTGGCCATGTCGATGCCGAAGCGGCCAAACTGGCGAACCATGGCTGGCAGCGCTTTCTCAGTGGTACCTGAGCCACGGAGGATATCGATCATGGGTGAATCGAGCCACACACCTGCCATACCTGACGGAGTGACAACACCCTTGACGCGTTCCTTGCACTCTCTGATGATCACCGAGGCCTCGACGTCGCGGGTCTCGCGCGGGTGCACGAATTGAAGGCCATCAACGTTGCACAGTTGGGCTCCCAGCCCTCGCACCTTCTCCGTCACCAGCAACCCCACGATCTGCTCGGGATAGGCAGCGCCGGTGGGATGGTATTGCATAGCGTCCAGGAAAGCGAGCCTGGCTCCCACGCGATAGGCCAATACCAGTCCATCGCCAGTGGCTCCATAATGGTTGGTGGTGGGATAGCCCTGGTAATGCAACCGCCCGCTGCCGCCCGTTGCCAGAATGGTGCACTTCGCTCGCACGACCAGGTGCTCGCCCGTCTCGATGTTCAGCAGTATCGCCCCGGCAACCTGGCCCTTGTCGTCCATGATGAGTTCGATGGCCGGTGAGAACTCCAGGACGGTAATCTCATCGGGGTAGCTGCGCACCTCATCGCGCAGCGTGCGCATAATCTCAGCGCCGGTGTAGTCTCGCGCCGAATGCATCCGTTTGCGAGATGTACCGCCGCCATGGATGGTTATCATCGTGCCACCGGGCTCTTTGTCGAACATGCAGCCTAGCCCTTCCAGCCACTGTATGACTGATGGCGCATCTTTCACCAGGGCTTCGACGAGATCAGGGTCGTTGCAGAAATGGCCTCCACCAATGACGTCCAGGTAATGCCTGGCCGGCGAATCGTCGCCCTTGTCGGCGGCCTGGATGCCTCCTTGGGCCATCATGGTGTTTGCATCACCGTGGCGCAGCTTGTTGGCTATGATGACATTGGCACCGTTCTCTCGGGCTAGCAGGGCGGAGGAGGAACCGGCCCCGCCCCCACCGATGACCAGCACATCGGTGTCGTGGTCGATCTGATCCAAATCCAGCAGGCCCGAGGTCAGATGGCTGGTGCCCTCCATCAAATCGGCCAACTCCAGTGGCATGCGCTGCCCCTTGCTTACGCCCACCCTGATTTCACGCATCCCCTCCGCCCTGTAGTCAGGATGGAACTTCTGCAAAATGCTCTGCTTCTCGTCAGGTAGCATCATGGGACAGCTTTCGTGCAAGCGGGTCGAGCGTGTGGCCTCCACTCTCAGTATGGATTCCCGCATGTGGGTCGGATAGCTCATGCGTCCCTGCCTTGCGTCACTCGGGTTCAATATCTCGCTCGTTGTACGTCTTGCGCAGCTCCTCTTCGGCGAGACGCTTCATTCTTGACAGATCATCGTCGAATATGCCAGCCTCGATCTCGGCCGCCCTCTGTGCCAGGTGCTGTGCCTTTGGCGCAAGGTATCGGCCGTAGAGCCGGCGGCAGAGGATGGCGATGTTGGGCTGCACCTCATCCGCCGGGCAACGGGAGACACAAAGCCCGCACATGATGCAGTCGAATGACCGATCTGCCACACCGTTGATGTCTCCCCGCATGGCATCGGCCATGTACTGCTTCACATCGATATCCTGTGGGCACACTTTGCTGCACGTGCCGCAGCTCAGACAGCGTAGCAACTCAGGATACGTCTGGACCACCGTCTGGAAAGTCGGTTGGAGTTCCTCCAGGCGATAATCGGCGCGATGCGCCGGGTAGAACGGAATCTGCGCGAGATGCATGCCCGGCTCGACCATGGTCTGGCAGGCCAAGCCGATCTGTAGCCGATAGTCATCTGGCAAGCGGTAGACGGTGGAGCAAGCGCCGCAGAAGCCGCCCCTGCAGCCCGCCCCGCGTACCAATTGATAGCCGGAGTATTCCATGGCCTTCATGATGGTTAGGCTGGCGGGGACATTGTACTCTTTGCCCATAATAAAGATGGGTACTAGGTCTTCTGCCACACTTGGTCGTCCTTTCCAGTCCAGCTCCTAGAGCAAGGCTTCCACCATGGCCAGTACTTGGCCTGTATTCGAATTCTGTACCATGCATGCCTTGCTGGGGCACACAGCCACGCAGGCGCCGCAACCCTGGCAGAGAGCCGGGCTGACCACTGCCACCGGCAGTCGGGAGTGCATGCTCATGGCCCCGTAGGGACAGGCAGCCACACACAACCCACAGCCGGAGCAGGCCTCTTGGCCAACATACGCGATTGTCGGCTCCTGCGATATCTCGCGCTGCGAGAACAACTGCAGCACCTTCGCCGCTGCTCCGCTCGCGTGTGCGCTGGTCTCAGGAATGTCCTTGGGGAACTGGCCAGCGCCAGCCAGGAATATCCCGGGAGTGGGAGTCTCCACGGGGCGCAGTTTCGCGTGCGCCTCACGAAAGAACCCATTCTCGTCGAGGGAGACCCGCAAGCGTTGCGCCAAATCCGCTGCGCCAGCGCTCGGTACGGCCGCCGTGGCCAGTACAACCAGGTCAGCCGCTACCTGCACTGGGACCCCGCTGAGCGTGTCTACACCCCAGACCATCACCCTGCCATCCTCTGGAAAGACCCTGGACACCTTTCCACGCAGATAGAGGACGCCGTGCTCGTCCGGTGCACTCTGCACAAACTCCTCGTAACCCTTTCCTTGAGCACGGATGTCGATATAGAAGACGTAAGCTTGGCCCTGGGGTACTTGCTGCCTGTACATTATAGCCTGCTTGGCCACGTACATGCAACATATCTTGGAGCAGTAGGGCATGTGCAGTTCCGGATCACGCGATCCGGCGCATTGTACAAAGACGACTTCCTTGGGCACGCTGCCGTCGGATGGTCTCCGAATCTGGCCGCCCGTCGGCCCGTCCGGAGCCAGCATTCGCTCGAACTGAAGTGCGTCAATGACGTCGGCATGCTTGCCTGCCCCGTACTCACTCAGCCTCTCTTGGGGATAGAGTTCATAGCCGGTGGCCAGGATCATGGCGCCCACTTCGAAGGTGAAAGTACGTAGGTCCGCGTCTCCTTCCCCCAACACCGGATCCGCAGGGCAAGCGCTTGCCTCCTCATCCTCTTGGCCCACTTTGACAGTGAAGCTACCTACATGACCTTCGGCTTCCCGCACCTGCGCTCGCGTCAGGACCTGGATGCGAGGGTGTGCCTCAACGCGGCTTAGCGTCGCGGTCAGCACGTCGGAGGCAGCCTCGAACTTGGGATAAATGGCCGAAAGTTGGGCCCCATGGCCGCCGAGCTTGGCCTCTTTCTCGACAAGGATGACGGAGTGTCCCGCATCGGCGACGTCCAGGGCCGCTCGCAACCCGGCGACGCCTCCGCCAACGACCAGGGCGCGCTTGATCAGGGGAAGGCTGAGTGGCTCCAGCGACCGGTTGAAACGCACCTTTTCCACCATCGTCTTGATGATCTCAACGGCCTTGGCGGAGGCCTCGGCGTGTGCTTCCCGATGTACCCATGAGCAGTGTTCGCGGATGTTGGCGATCTCACACTGGTAGGGATTGAGGCCTTGCGAGGCCACGGCCTTGCGGAAAGTGGGCTCGTGCATCGAGGGCGAGCAGGCAGCTATCACCACGCCGTCCAAGGTGTGGTCACGGATGGCCGCTTGTAGAGCCCTCTGTCCTGGGTCGGAGCACATGTACTTCTGGTCCTCTGCGTGGACTACCCCTGGATAGCCGCGTATCTCCTCCGCCGCTCGCTCCACATCCACGGTACCGGCGATATTGAGACCACAATGGCAGATGAAAACACCTATCCGTCTCACGGATCCTCCGTTCCCCGTCCTGACGCCGCTGTGCTCCGGGCGCTGCCCCATTGTGCAAAAAGGGACAGTACTTTGGCGGCGGCTCCTGACGCTTGGGCGACGGACTCGGAGATGTCCTTGGGGCCGACACCAGCCCCAGCAAGGAAGATCCCGGGCCGTGACGCTTCCGTCGGTCGCATGTTGGGCTCGACCTCGGTGAAGAAACCTTGATCATCAACGTCCGCGCCCAGCAGCTCTGCCAGAGCCTTCGAACTGCCATTGGGGACCATAGCCGTAGCCAGAACGACCAAGTCGGCCGCTATCTCAATCTGCGCGCCATTCAGGGTGTCGACGCCCCAGACCATGACCTTCTCACCCTCAGAGAACACTCTGGAGACCTTTCCTCGCAGATAGAGGGCTCGGTCCTCCTCCATGGCGCGCTGTACGAACTCCTCGTAGTTCTTCCCAGCCGAGCGGATGTCGATGTAGAAAACGTACGCCTGCCCATCGGGGACACGATGCTTGTAGAGCATAGCGTGCTTCGCTGTGTACATACAGCACGTCTTGGAACAGAAGGGTACGCCCGATTCTGGATCGCGCGAGCCCGCACACTGCACGAACACCACCTCTTTCGGCTCCCCGCCGTCGGAGGGGCGCATCACCTTGCCTGCGGTGGGTCCTGAGGCGCTGAGCATGCGCTCAAAGGCCAGACCATCTATCACGTCGGGAATGGTCCCTTGTCCGTACTCTCCCAGCTGCTCCCTCGGGTAGAGGTCGTAGCCTGTGGCGACGATGATGCACCCTACGCGTTCTTCAACCACAGTGTCCTGTTGTTCGAAATCAATGGCTCCCACCGGACAGGACTTCTCACACACCCGGCATTTGCCGCGCTGGAAATAGAGGCAGTTCTGGCGATCCAACACCGGCTTGTTGGGCACAGCTTGAGGCGACAGAGTATAGATGGCCTTTCGCTTTCCGATTCCTCTCTCGAAATCCGAATCCACCCTCTTGGGACATACCTCCTGGCAGAGGCCACAACCTGTGCACAGATCCCAGTTGACGTAGGCGGCACCACGACGAACTCGCACCCGGAAGTCGCCGATCTGGCCGGTGACCTTCTCCACCTGCGAGTGGGTTAACAGTCTGATGTTCGCGTGGTGACCCACCTCGACAGTGCGAGGGGTGAGGACACACTGAGCACAGTCCAGGGTAGGGAAGGTCTCCGAGAGCTGCGCCATTCGTCCGCCAATGGAAGGCAGCTTGTCCACCAAGATCACCTCGTAGCCTGAGTTGGCCAGGTCGAGGGCTGCTTGCATGCCAGCGATGCCGGCGCCGATGATCAGAGCTCGTGTGGCTGGTTCGGTGACAGGCATGCCGGGTGGACTCTGGCTGATGTTTTGAAGATGAGGTTCATCGCTAGCGGAAGGGCGCCAATATGGGCTCGGGGTTAACGTAGTGTCTCTCCCAGCCGGCATCCACCGCCTCCAGACCAAGGGCCACGGAGAGAAGCTGACTGAAGTAGAGAACGGGGATTGGTCGATAGTCAGAGTGCTGGCGGCTCATTTCAGCCTGCTGCCTGTCGAGGTTGAACTGGCAGAGGGGACAGTTTGTGACCATCAGTTGAGCGCCGTTTTTCTGAGCGGAGACCAGAATGGTGCGGACCATCGTGGCCGTGACCTTGGCTGACAGTACCGCCAGATACGAGCCACAGCATTCACCTTTGTGGGGGTAGTCTACCGTCTCCGCGCCCAGCGCAGCCAAGAGATCGTCCAGGACGTGAGGACTCTCTGGATCGTCGTACGCCACCTCCCCGGCAGGCCTCAGCACCATACATCCGTAGTAAGCCGCTGCCCTCAGACCTGCAAGAGGGTTTGTCACCCTTCGCGCGATCTCGTCAAACCC
>JBAVWD010000483.1:0-4966 GCA_049697655.1 Anaerolineae bacterium
ACCATCGCCATGGTAGCCAACCAGGGATGCACGATTGACACAGGTCCTGATCTCGCGACCGACCACATCACGGCTGCGCCCTGGAGAGCAGCAAAAAGGATAGCCGTTCCACGCGACACTCTGTCTCGCAGGCGTCCGGGTCGATACACGTCCAGCCACCACAGAAGTGCCAAAGCGAATAGCGCGAAGTTGGCGGCGAAGTAGAGGAAACTCTCAGGAGCCACCCAGGGCCTCCTCTAGCTCAGACATCCAATCAGGAAGATGACGTGTTCCCGTCGCGTCGTACTCCTGTCCCGGATCAAGCAGTCGTATTTCGGTCACGCCCTCCTGACCGCGGATCGCAGCCCACAAGAACCGCGGACGGAAGAGAACGGAGGCTGTGATCCCGGCCAAGAGTGCTACCGAGCCAGCAAGTAGTGGGACTGCGGTCGGATCGCTGGCGATGCCGAAGACCCCGTACTGCCTCCATTCTATGGCGTACGAGTCGCCATAGATCTCCAAGGTTCCGGGGTTACTCAAAGTCTCGCTGAAGACTAGCTCCGTTGTGCCCCCGTGATACGCTTGCACCAGAAGGCTGGGGGAACCGGGGGCCTCGGATGTGGCCCCTGACTGGTAGACTATCCTCAGCAAGAGGTTGCGATCAGGTACCGTCAGGTAGCCTTCGGTCTCTTCGTCCAGCAACAGGTTCGCCTCTTGAATGACGGCGCCAGACGGTGTTAGAGCTCGCATCGACAGCGCGGCACCATCGGCATCGGTGGCTCTGACCCCGACTAGCGGGCCGTGGGATAGCTGGTGCAGAGACACGCCCCGATACCGCAGCGGTGCGCCTGGCACCGCAGGACCGCTGGCTACCTCACTTCCGTTCTCCAGCACGGTCACGGATGCCACATACGACTTCGCTTCGCCGCTGCCGTAGAGTTCCGCCTCGAAGTGATCCAGGCGAAAGCTCAGAGACGGATCCCGGTGCGCCTGGTATTCCTGGCCCGGGCTCAGGGCTATGCCCTGCTCTCGCCAGGCCAGGCGCCCGCCAATGATCAGACTCACGACCACGAGGACAATCCCGCTATGTCCCAGGAGGCTCATCCATTCACCGGCAGCAAAGCGCCGTGCAGCGAGATAGACAACAGAACCGCTTTCCTGAACCTCTACGCTATATCGGCGACTCTCCAGGAGTTGACGCAGCCTTGCCATGACCGATTCCTGCTCTCCCTTTAAGAGGAAGTCCTGGACGTGTATGGGGATGGTGAGAGCGCGGGCGAAGTACTCAGGAACTGGCTGGCGTCTCCGGCGGGCCGCGTCGAAGCGGTCGACACTGCACAGAACCAGGTTGACAACCAGAAGGACCAGGGGAATGGTCAACCAATACGACTCACGTATGGAGAATAGCCCGAGATCGGAGAGGGGATCGGCCCACTGTCGGTAGCGGGCCTGGACCTCTGCGCGCCACTGAGCATACTGGGGAGGTTCGGCCGCCAGGGCGTCCGATCTCTGGGGAAGGATCGCGCCACACGCGAGGGCGAGTATGAGCACGGTCATCAAAGCCACGGTGGCGCTTCGCGATCCCAGTGCGCGCCAGAATAGATCCAGGATGTCCATTCGCTTGAGCATCGCTTTCGAGGTGCCTGTCGATCGGCGCGTACGAGTACCGCAGTGGAATGCAGTGCCCAGCGATGCTGAGTCGCGGGGCCAGCTTAGTTATCATACTGTGGCGCCTGTGTCTTGTCAAGCATGAACCGACACCAAGAGTGCAAGATCGGCAATAGACACGCCGCCGACCGCGTTCCGGGTGGGCCTGTGGCCGTACCAAGGGAGCGATGCGGTGGTGCAGGGCAGCCTCCGGGGAACCTCCCGCATTGCGCCAGGCAGGCGAGGTCGAGCTCCCCACGGCAGGAGAGCAAGAGTCGGCCGGCCTGCGGACAGAGGCGAGGCCAAACGAGGGTCACGTTGGCGTATGCCAGCATTCGTGGGGGCTGCATCCCCAGGAAGCGGGGGTGAAAGCGTCCTCACGGGTGGCTCAATGGTGTTGCTGGGGCAGAGGGTCTGTTGTGCTGCGGCGCGCAACTCGGCTCACGCAGCAACATGAGCTTATATGACCAACCGGTCGTAGAGCCTCTCCAGGGTTAAGTCGGGGCAGACCGTGTAGGTGCTGGTCAGAGTGAGGGACGCCGCAGATACTCCCAGACGCACTGCCTCGCCGACGGAGAAGCCATTCACGAGGCCAAAGACCACGGCCCCGGTCAGGGCATCGCCGCCTCCGGTGGGGTCCTCCACCTCTATGCTGATGGCGGGTACGTGACCGCTTTCCTCTGATGTAGCGTACACCAGACCCTTCTCTGCCAGGGTGATGATGGCCGTGTTGACTCCCATGGAGACCAGTTGCTTCGCAGCGGTGGTGGCCTGGTAGCTGTCCGAGGCAGGAAGCCCACACAGTAGCGCGGCTTCATGCTCGTTGGGGACCGCCATGAAGACCTGGGAAAGGTAAGGGCCAACACGTGGCGTCAGAGCGACAGAGACGGGATCCACGCAAACGGGGACACTCCACTTCGCCGCAGTGGAGATGGCTGACTTGATCGCCGCGGGGCTCAAGTTGGCGTCCAGCACCAACATGCTGGCGTCGCTGATCCATGTCCGATGCGCGTAGATGTATTTGGGGGTAACCAGTTCCACGATCTGCATGTCGTCAATGGAGAGGAGCGGGTTTCCATTCTCATCGGTGACTGCCAGGTAGGTGGCTGAGGGGCACTCGGAGGAGACTATCACTTTACTGACGTCGACTCCTCCAGCCCTGGTTGCGTCCAGAATCTGCCTCCCCACTGAGTCATCTCCTACGGCTGACAGTAGCGCAGTTGGCACGCCCAGCCGCGCTAGGTTCTCTGCCACATTTCGGCCCACGCCACCCGGGCTGACGCGTATGTACCCTGGATTCGAGGTGCCCTCGACGATGGGCATCTTGGGACGGCCTTTCATGTCCAGGCTCGCTGCGCCTATCACCACCACGTTAGGTTGCTTCAAGGTTATCCCTCCCACGGAGAGAGCGTAAAACGCACCAGATGAGGGGTACTGTACCTCTCAATCACGTGTGCCAGACCCTCTGCTCGACACTGGCCATACCCACTCGCGACACTCGACCTCCTCACGTTGTGCCACGTCTTGTCGTCGCGCTGGTTGATCTGTCGCCGGCGAGGCGTGGCAGTTAGGTGCGCGTCACGGTTGGTGCTTTCGAAGCAAGTAGCTGCGGCGGAGAGCGATCGTGCGCTTGATGCTGTCCGGAAGGGTGCGTTCTAGCAGTTGATCGATAGAGACCGACGCAGCGGCGGAGAATGGGAGAATCACGGTCGAGTTCTCTCTTACGATCTCGAGGCCGCATTCTCGGAAGAGGCCCAGAAGGGTACCGCGCCTCAGAAATCTATGGGGTCCTTCGCTATGGTGGATGTTGAGAATGGCCGAGACCCAATGAGCCGGTTCCCAAAGCAGATTGGGACAGGTAAGAATCATCCATCGACCCGGCTTCAACACGCGAGTCAGCTCGTGCATGAAGATGTCCCTCTCCCAGATGTGCTCGATGGTCTCGTAGGACAGCACCAGGTCGAAGGTGTCGTCGGTGAAAGGAAGCGGGAAATCGGTGAGCATGTGCGCCTCGAAGTCCACTCCGGCCTCTGACAGCCTCGAGGAAGCGGCAGATGCCATTCGCTGGGAGAAATCGACGATGTGGGCTTTGCGCACGAATCCGCGCTTTGCCCAGAAGGTGCTCCCCTGGCCCGTTCTGGCTTGAATATCGAGCGTGAGGTTGTCGCCGCCAATCAGATCACCTGCCAGATGGAAGGAGTCAGTGAAGCGACGAGAATAGGAGTAGGCGCCCTCGTTGACCGAATCGTAGTCCAGCACCGAGTCCCAGAAACGTCCAACGTCTTGGAGAGACCAGCGCCGTTGAGAAAGGTACTGCCATTCCTGCATGGCGCGAGAAGGTGCTCCCCTCAGCGAGAGACCACGCTGTTGACTCACTGCACGCACCCCTCCAGCATGCGCTCGATTGAGGGTGACTGTGGGAGCCCCAAGTCGCCACGGCTCGCCTGCTGCCTGCGGCGAGGAGCTCGATAGCGGCAGGGCCGAAGGATGGAACGCTGAAACCACGCTCGCTGGGAAGCGGGGAATGGCTCCCCTAGCATGGCAGAGGCAAGGTCTGCCTGCTATTGGGTCGTTCTCCCTTTCTCTGCCATCTGGACGGACTCCCGGGACTTGAGGAGATTGTAGCCGCGGGAAGAGTCCTGGTCAAATGACAGCCATGTCATCCTCGACTGCGCCCTCCTCGCTGATGCGGAAGGCCCTCACCTGCGGCTCAAGCGGGTCCGCCAATGAGACCACGAGGTACGAAGCTTCGGGATAGTAGGCTTGCTTGATGTCCTTGTCTGAAGGAGTTGCGGGCAACGAGGGGTGAGAGTGGTAGATGGCAACGAGTTCGAGTCCCCTGTCTTCAATGTCTTTGAATATCCGGTACTGCTGCTCGGGCTCGAGACTGTAGGACGTAGGACTGGGGTCTGCGTTTCTTGCCCTGTATAGCCTGAGTACACGGCCGTCCCTGCCTGCGAGGATTCCGCACGCCTCTCGGGGCGCTTCCTCACGCGCGTGAGATATGATCTCTGACAGATGTTTCCTTTCGATCTGCATTGCGGCCCTCGGGCGACGCGCTCTACCTCTTGCCGGCGGTTCGCCGGCCGAGACTTGAGTGACGATCTTGACCTATGGGTGGTGTGGGGTCAGGAGCTGTCCTTCTCGTCGTCCAGGGAAGCCTTTGGCAGGCAGGCGGGTGTGAAAGCAGCTGGCAGCAGGTCTCTCACAGTGCGGATCTCCCGACCGTGTTCCAGGTCCGCGATCACGACCCTGGTGTCCAGGCCGAACTCGGCTAGCACCTGACGGCATGCGCCGCAGGGCGAGGCCATGGTTTCGCTAACTACGGCCAGAGTTTCGA
>JBAVWD010000484.1:0-2841 GCA_049697655.1 Anaerolineae bacterium
CTCCGAGGTCACGGATGGCACAGTCACCATCTTCAGTCCCAGTGCCACCAGTTCACTCACCACCATCGAGTATGAGTCGGGAGCGGTCACGGACCTGCAGACTCTATTTGACCGGTTGGTGCCACAGAGCGCCGACTACCGTCACAACCTGCGCTGGGGAGATGGCAACGGTCACAGCCACGTGAGAGCGGCACTGTTTGGCGCATCTCTGGCAGTGCCCTTCGTCAACCAGCGGCTAACACTCGGTACATGGCAGCAGATCGTGTTCATTGACTTCGACGTGCGGCCGCATGACCGGAGGCTGGTCCTGCAAATCATGGGTGAGTGACCGCGCTGTACGGAGCGGGTCGGCGTGCTGAGCGAGGGGGGTATATGGCCAAGGCGGCTGTCGTACTTTCGGAGGAGTTGTGGCGATTCGGCCACGGCGAGGACCATCCGCTCAAGCCGGAGCGACTTCGAAGAGCCTATGAGTTGCTGAACGCCTACGAAGCCTTCGATGGCCAGCAGTCGCGACTACTGGCACCCAGACCCGCCACGAGAGACGAGCTGCTGCTTTTCCACACCGAGGAGTACGTGAGCGCGGTGCGGGGCCTCAGTCGAGGGGACGGAGGCTACACTCCTAGCCACTACAACTTCGGGCCAGGGGACAATCCCGTCTTCGAAGGAATGTACGACATCGCCTCCTGGAAGGTCGGTGGCGCCCTGACAGCGACAGACCTGGTAACCAGTGGAGAGGTCGATGTGGCCTTCAGCCCGGCCGGCGGCATGCATCATGCACGGGCCAACTACGCCTCCGGCTTCTGCATCTTCAACGATGCGGCCGTGATTATCCACTCCATGCTGGCGCAGGGGCTCAGGGTCGCCTACGTAGACATTGACGTCCACCACGGTGACGGGGTCCAGGAGGCGTTCTACGACACCGACAGGGTGCTGACCATATCCATACACGAGTCAGGCTACTTCATCTTCCCTGGGACCGGTTTCGTGAGGGAGACTGGTAATGGAGTCGGACGGGGCTTCGCGGTCAATCTGCCACTGGCCCCGTATACCGACGACGAAGTCTACGTGTGGGCCTTCGAGCAAGTGGTACCCTCCCTGCTCTCGTGGTTCGAGCCCGATGTTGTGGTCAGTCAGTTGGGGATAGACACCCACTTCCTCGATCCGCTGGGTCACCTCATGTTGACAACAGAAGGGTACACGCAGGTCGTACGCAGGATCAAGGAGTATTCGCCGCGGTGGGTAGCTCTGGGGGGAGGAGGGTACGAGCTAGGGGTCATCCCGAGGGCTTGGACACTGGCCTATGGCATAATGGCCGACCGAGATTTCCCCGATCAGCTACCGCTTTCCTACACCGAGAAGTATGGGCCAGGAACCCTGCGAGATCAAAACAAACCAAAGATCGAGGCAGCAACCAAGGACATAGCGCGCCGCCATGCCACCAAGGCTATAGAGGAACTACGGGAGAGAATACCGGCACTGCGTCCATAGGATCTGGGCCTGATCCCCACGCCAGGAGTGTCAGACGAGCAGAGACGCCGCCCCCCCTTGCCCGCGCCTCTGAGGCCCGCGGCACTCCTCGCACCTGGCAGCGCCATCAGCGCGGCTCGACCAGAAACCTCATCGCGGTGCGCTTGCCACCGTCGACGGGCACTTCGATGAAACTGGGCACGCAGACAATGGTTAGCCCCTCTACCGCCAGATACGAGCGCGCCACGGCTATGGCCTTCATGGCCTGATTGACCGCCATAGGCCCAATGGCCTGGACACTGGCCTCGTTTGTCTGTCGCACCGACGCAGCAATGGCCCCCGCCATTGCTGTGGGCTTGGACCGGGTCGCTACTCTGATGACCTCCACCGTTTCCTCCCTTGGGCTTCTCCGACTCAGTCTGGACCGACCAGCAGGTCAGACGCGTCAACGGACCAAAGGCCGTAGGGTCTCCACCGACGCCAGGGACAGTATTGCTCTGCACGAAAGCGGCCTCCCCATGGGAAGGCCAAACACAGACAACCTGCAACCCCGCGGCACTAGGGCATCTGACTGACGAGCATGCCGGGGCATCCTCGAAGAACAGCGGCCAAGTCGCTACGCCGGATATTGGCCACCACTTCCAGGAGCTCTTCCGTCTTGAAGGGCTTGCACAAGCATCCCTGCACGTTGAGCCCCCGCGCTTTCTCCATCTCAGAGGACGTTTGCTCCCGCCCGTCTGTGGTCAATACAACCGGCAGACTTCCATGCCGTTCCCTGATCCGCCTCAGAATCTCAAGGCGGGTAGCACCGTTTGCCCTCGGACCCAGAAACACCACCTGCCCGCTCGGCTTCAGCACCTGCATCAACCTGACCGGGTCGCTAATCCTCAGAACCGTGAAACCTCTCTTCTCCAGGCACTCTCTCACCGTCCGCCAGCACTGCGTATCGTCATCCACGATCACTATGGAGCTGCGCACGGCCAACTCTCTCAACAACCAGATTAGAGCGTTTATGTCAAGCGGCTTCATGAAGCTGGCACACGCACCTTCTCTCAACCCTTCGTGCACCAGATCCCCAGATGCATACGCGGTCATCAGTACTACAGGCAGATCCGGATGCACTGACCTGACAGCTCTCAGCAAGTCCACGCCGTTCACATCCGGCATCTTGACGTCTGTGATGACGCAATCGAAACGATCTTCCTCCAGCATCTCCAGTGCGCCGTTACCCGAGCAGGCAGCCTCGGCCTCGAACCCCTTGAGATTCAAGACATCAGCCAGCGTCTTCGCCATCTGCCAGTCGTCGTCTACGACGAGGACACGAAGTCCCTCGTTCACGCCTTAGCTCCTGCTTGGAGGTACGAACTCAGCGAG
>JBAVWD010000485.1:0-3005 GCA_049697655.1 Anaerolineae bacterium
AATGGCCTCGCGAGTTCTGCGATACTCCTCGTGGGCGGCGAAGGCACGCAGCACGATACCGGTGGCCCAGTGGGAGAAGGGCCTGGACCGGTCCGGCTGGATAGGCTTTTTGACCCAGAAGGCTACCTTGATGGTGGAGGTGCCCTTGGGCACGCCGGTGCGCATGGGCAGGGCCCAGCCGCCGTCGTCCTGCCGCATGGAGAGCAGCCATTCGAACACCTTGTTGACGCGCCCGTCGTCTCCGTATCCGGCCTTGACCAGCAGCTCCGTCATGCCCGCGGTGTAGTTGGGGGAGTACTGATCCCGGTAGAGGCCCCGGAAGTCCCCCTCCTCCGTCTGGAAGCTGAAGAGAAAGTCCGCGGCCCTCTGCATAGCCGGATGCTCCCTGCTGAACTCATACTTCCCCACCAGGTCCATCAGTACCTTGTAGGTCTGAAGCTGGTTGTAGTTCACCTGAGAGCGAAGCTCGGGCTTGCCGCCGGGGTACTTCCAGGAGCCATCCTCTTGCTGCCTGCGCAGGACCTTGACCACCTGCGGAAGCTCCCAGAGGCTCTCCACCGGCCCCGCCTCTTCGCCCAGAAGGTCGCGCCGCGCGAAGTACTGGATTGCCTCGTTGCTCGAAGCCCGGAGTGTCGGCAGAGGATCGACCCTGAGTCGATGTGACCACGTTCCCACGGGCTGGCGACCCTGATTCCCCATCATGTGCTTAGCTGAGTCGGCCGCTGCAAGTGCGCCTTGACGCTCGCCGTCGCCGCGTCCGCCTCAGATCGTTTGCGCTCTGTCCAGAACCACAGCCGCGCGCCCGGAATCATCATTGGGCCCATCGCTCAGCGATAACGAAGAAGAAGTATAGTGCGGCGATGACAGCGGCCCCGGCCAACAAGCAGGGCACGGCCGTCAACAGCTGGCCCCAGCCGAAGATCAAGGCTATCAGCCCACCTCCGACCACCACCAGAACGACGACAGCGGCAAGCAGCGTCCATAGTTCATGCCGTTTGCGCATGGCTCGGAAGTCGGTGGGAGGACGTGCCTTGGGATTCATGGTCGGCCACCCGCCGTCGCTCCCCTATCGGCAGCCCAACTAACAGCAAGCAGTCACCGATATCGTGGCTGGTCTCTGGTCTCCTCGTAATACGCTTCGACCCCGATCTTCCTCATCCTTCTGTTCATCTGGCGCCACCTGCGTTTCAGATACGGGTCGAAGTTGGTCCTATCGCAGGGGAACTCCTCACACTGAAAGCAGAAATCGACTCCCTGCTCTCGATAGCAGGTAGTGACGCCGCAGTTGGGGTAGAGACAGGTACCCGCGCGGCATCCATCACAGTGGCCCTGTGCAAAGTAGTCCAGCAACCCCTGGAAGGCAGGGTAATCCTTGAACGCCGGCAGAAAGGCTGAGAACCGTTGGGCGTAGACCTCAAACCCTCCCAACCACTCCTGCAACTGCGTGCTCAGGGTGGCAATGTCACCCTTGGTGTTGGCGAAGCACTTGCGGCAGCTCAGTCCGCAGGGTGCCAGATCATCAAGTATCTGTTCATATGCCACTTCACACCTCCATTGTGCCAAGGGAAATGGGGGATAAAAAGGGCGACGTGCTTTTCGAGTCGCTGCGAGTTTGACATCAACGATCCGGTGTATCTCCCCCGGGCTCACCTGCGGGTGAGGTCGATGGCCATCCGTTGGTCAAGCATTGTTCATCCCCACGTCTACCCTTCCCCAGGTATCGACTGCACGGATAGTGTGGCAAGCGTCCGCAAGGCAGAGCTTCGAGCCAGGGGAGGGGAATCCCTGTCCCGCCTGGCCCACCTAGCCTGCCAGATGAAGGGGCAGACGGATGATTGTGCGTCGCACGTCGGGATGCTGTCGGCGTGAGAGAGCCTTGACTCGTATGCGCCAGGCCGTGGGGCTATGCAGCACGCCTTTCCACCAGGCGTCTGGCACCAGTTCGGGTAAAACCAGCACGGCCAACTGCCCATCGCTGTAGAGCGCGTCAACCGCGTCGAGAAACTCCATCAGCGGCTCGGCAACAGACCGGTACGGCGAAGGCACTACCACCAGAGGCACATCTCGCCACCAGCGCTCCCACTGCTCCACTATGCGCTGACCCGTGCCCCGTTCCACTTCGACATGCACCGCCATCACGTTGCTGGAGATAGAGCGGGCGAATTGCACGACTTCATAGGTTCCGCTATGAACGTCAGAAACTGGGACCACCACCCGTGGATGGAGAGGCAGGTTGAGCGGGAGTCGCGAAGGCGGCCTGACCAAGAAGGACGGACCCTCCAGAGCCACCACTCGCGCGACCGTCTGGTAATGAGAGTGGATCTTCAGGAACAGCACTACCAGCACCGGGATGAGTAACGCGACGATCCAGGCCCCCTCCAGGAACTTGGCTGGGAATACGATAGCCACTGTTGCCCCCGTCACGACCGCTCCCAGGCCGTTGAAGGCCGCCTTGAACCACCACCCTCTTCCCCGCTCGCGCGCCCAGTGAACGACCATGCCTGCCTGAGAGAGGGTAAAGGCCAGAAGCGCACCCACGGCAAACAAGGGGATGAGGGCATGAGTATCCCCCCGGAAGATCACGATCAGTCCCCCGGCTATTCCGCCCAGGAGCAAGATACCATTGGTGAACACCAGGCGACCGCCCAGCCTGCCCAGTTGGCGAGGCAAAAAGCCATCCCTGGCCATAATCGACGCCACGCGGGGAAAGCCAGCAAAGCTGGTGTTAGCAGCCACGGCCAGAATAGCCATGGTGCTGGCCTGGATCAGCAGGTAGGCTGGTCCACTCCCCAGCAGCCGTCGCGCCAGAGCCGAGGTGATCGTCTCCTGTGGGCCGGCAACCACAGTGAAGTACGAGATCAGGCCGATGCTGCCCACGAAAAGCACGCCCATCAGCAGGGCCATGACCAGCATGGTGCGGCCGGCGTTCTTCGCCTCGGGGCGCTGAAAGGCCGGAACTCCATTGCTGATGGCTTCGATGCCGGTCATGGCCGTGCAGCCCATGG
>JBAVWD010000486.1:0-2646 GCA_049697655.1 Anaerolineae bacterium
CCCACATCATCTTGGCGCACCTGATTAGCTGCTCCTCTCCCTGGTAGCACAACGTGCCCCAGGTCAACCTCATCTCCTTGGCCCGTGCGATATCCAGCGCTATGGCCTCCGTCGTCGTGTTGAGCCCGAAGTGCACGCCCATGCCGTTGTCCTTGGGAGGCCGAGCGAAACCCCTGTAGCTGGCCGGCGGTAGCGGCGCCGGCGGGGATGGGTCCGGCGGTTGCGGCGGGACGGGTTGCGGGGCCGGCGAGGGCGGGTCCGGGGGGCCCGGCTGTATGGGAGCCGGATCCTCGCCCGATGGGTCGGCCAGCACAAGAGTCACCAAAACCGGATGATTCCGTCCCTGCGTCAGCTCGAGGTTGTCGCCATAGAGGCCGAATCCGCGCAAGACCTGACTGTTGCCCAGGACCTCCACAGAGTAGCCGCCCCACACGGCAAACATGGGCATGGATGCGGCCCTTTGCCGGGCACCCGCGGGTGCACAGGGATCGTCCTTCGGCGGGACGGTGTAATCGCCGTCCGGCCAGGAGAAGCGTACAGCGCCCGCATCTGCTATGGCGTAGGCACTCATGTTCTGAGTACCAGGTCTCACTTCCACACGGATGACCTTCCAGTACTGTTGGTCGCGATGCGACGGCCCCTCGATCTGAAGGCTATCTATCATCTCCATTGACAGGCCAACGAACTCCACTCCGGTTACACTCTTGGGCACTGAAGCAGGTGCCTCAGACACCCGCTGCTGGTCTTTCTCGCGTCGAGAATGCTTCAACAGTGCCTTCATGGTCGAGACAGCCTGGCACCCCTCCCCTTGGACGCGGTACCACGCCTGGGCCGTGTTTGGATCGCCCTCCTTGGCCGCGAGCAGCCAGTACGCATGATTGATGACATAACTTGGGACCTCTCCGTCCATCACCGTCTGGGCGATGGCCAGGGCGCGCTCGGCGTGTGCTTCCTGGTCCGTCCACGCGGAGGCGCTGAGGCGGCTGGGGTCTCCGTCAGCAACGCCACCCATACTCAGCAACCCCAGGGATTGCCCCAGCGTAGTTTGCACGATCTCGTCGTACCACTCGAACAGATAGGGGCCGACATGATCCTGGCTTTCCGCGGGCCTGGAGTAGGGCCTTGCCATGGGCCATCGACCCTGCCCA
This sequence comes from Anaerolineae bacterium, assembly GCA_049697655.1. Taxonomy (GTDB): domain Bacteria; phylum Chloroflexota; class Anaerolineae; order UBA7937; family B3-Chlor; genus JAUVXJ01. Next base: position 1,149 of record JBAVWD010000486.1, read on the forward strand.
CCCTCGCCCCAGGAAAGCGGCCCGTCAAAGGCATCATTGTGCATACCGATGGCCATGTTCTGCAGGACAGACCCTTCGGCTTCGGAGACCAGCAACTCCAGGGAACTCTGAAGAAAGGCCAGGTCCCAATAATCGCCACCTGGACGCAAGGCTGGAAAGACCGGGTGCAAACCAACTGCCCGCATCTCCTCCAGGCAAGGCAGCAGGTTATCGCAGAATCGCTCCACCAGCGACTGGCGACACCAGTCCTGGAGAGGCCATCGCGAGGCAAGATTGGGTTCCGAGAATACCTCTACGTAGTGGACTCCCTGGCCGGCGTACGCCCTGAGCAGTTGCGTCAGAGAAGACCTGTCAAGGGGCCGGATTGCCGGTGTCATCACCCGCACTATGGGTTCGATCTCGCTCTCTATCAGTTGCTTCACGAAGAACTCGGGGATCGGCACCTCCAGCTCGGACAACACCACCAGCCAGCTCGCGCCCATGGTCTTCAACTCAGGGAGCCAGCGCTTTGTGTCAACAGGGCTGTAATGCTCGGTATCAGGGTAATAGTGGAATCCGTACCCAGTGTCGTTATTGGGACGCGAATACCGCTCCAGAGTCATCGCTGCCCGGCTCCTTCCCGAAGGCACGTCCCTCCGCGAGACACCAGCACCTTGATCACCTCGCCGTCTGCGTTGATCGTCACTTTCACGACATGCCGCAGCTCTTCGCCGCCCTTCGTGACAACCTGCCGCTGAGAAGCCTGGAGCAACTCGGACACTCTGCTGGCATCGTCGTGCCCACAACTGCACGACTGTCCCCCGCACTTCTCACCCGAACAAGCCGCCCTACACAGGATGAGGGGATGAGCCAGCAAACCATTGTCCTGGAGGAAGGGCAGACTCTTCTCCACCTTCTCCCGCACCTCCTGCGGAAGTGGCAGCGCCTCTGCGTCCATCATCCTGGAACAGCATGCCAGGGGCGGACAGGCGACCTCCATCTCGGTCTCTAGGCCCGACGACTTGAGCGTACCCTGAAGGCTCAAAGAAGGATCCCCGTACAGTACGAAGCTGATGAGCGCTTTCTGATCCTCTCCGTCCAGATAGCCCTGCTGTTCTGCAATGTCACGCAGGAAGAGCGATTTGGCCCTGCGCAGCGCATCGCCGATGGAGAGCCCTCCTAGGATACCCTCCCAGAGATGCACACCCAGCAGGTCCGCGCCAGACAGAGGAGGTGCCAGCGTCCCGTAAGACATTGCCGTGCAGCCTACGAATCCCAAAGCGCCGCCAGCAAGGAAGTTCAAGGCTATGGAACCATCCGGGTACTCGCGCTCCAGATCGGCTCCGTAGCAGGCCTCAGAATACACGACGGTACCCTCCACACTGGTCCAGGACACCGCTAGCGGTGTTAAGGCGATTGGCACCAAGGGAGACTCGTACTCCGAATCACCGTGGCCATACCAGTAGGGACTTCCACGAAACCCATGCAGATTGAAGTAGCTGAGCGTGGGCAATTCCTC
>JBAVWD010000487.1:0-3082 GCA_049697655.1 Anaerolineae bacterium
ACCAGGAAGAGCATGGCTCCGATGATGGCAGCGGGAAAGGCCCCCAGGAGCTGCGCGAGGGATACAGCAAGGAACAGACCCAAAAAGATCTCGATCAGCCCCTCAATGATGTTCGCCCCTCCGGTTCGGGCACCGAAGTAGTACTGGCCCGCCAGACCGCCAGCCCCGTGGCACATGGGCATACCGCCGAAGAAGGGAACCACCAGGTTCATGATACCCGTATTCAGCGAGAGTTGCCGCTCTGTGACCGTCCTCTGTGGCCAGTAGGTCTTGATCAGCGATGAGGTAGAGATGACGGCGTTGGTGGCAGTGAGCGGGATCTGCGCGAAACCAGCCAGTAGCAGGGCCTGCCACACTTCATCGACGCGAAATGATGTCAAGGACGGAAGGTGCAGACTAGGAGCAGGGATCCCTCGCAGCTGGCCCCTCGCGCACATGATGAGCAGCCCCAGGACCATCAGAACGATGGCCCCCGGTGCGTAGCGGTTTCGTCGCAGGGCCAGAGCCAGAACGACGCACACTACCCCCACCGCCCACCACGTGGAGATCATATCGAAGGCCTTGAGAGCGAGAAGAACACCTAAAGCCACCTGGATCCCCCTCACCACAGCATGGGGCGTGACCCTCGCTATCCAACCCATCACGCCTGTGAGCCCGAAGATTAGCCACACCACGCCCATGGAGAAAGCCGAGGCATAGACCATGGACGGGGACCAGTGCTGCGCGATAGCCACCACGGCGAGGACTTTCATGGGCTCGATGGGCATGGGCAGGCGGTAGAAGAGCCCAGTGCCGATGTTCGCCAGGCCCATCATCAGTAGGAAACCCGCCGGATTGAGGCCACAGACCACAATGTAGCCTATGGCCAGGGGAAAGAGCGTGCCGAAGTCACCCATGGACCCGGCCAACTCTCTCAGACTGAACTCAAAGGTCCCAGACTTCACGGCACGCGCTTCTCACCACGCCTGACCAGCTACCCTCAGCGGTTCCCTTTCTGCCGAGAGGCTTGACTGTTCCCCACTGGATCACATGGCGTCTGCCGAGATCACCGGTTGAGCATCCAGACTGAGATGTTGAGAATCCCCGCGAAGCTCACCCAAAGGATGTAGGGGATGAGCAGCGCGCCCGCCACCTTCGATATCCTCCAGAAGGTCACGATGTTGATCAGAATGGCGATCCAGAGGAACACGATGGCGATCACCGCCCCGAATAGTGAATACAGTCCGAAGAAGATGATGGTCCACGCCGTGTTGAGCACCAGTTGGATGACAAAGATGCCCAACGCAACCCGCACACGGCGCTCATGAAGGCCCTTCCGCCACACCATGAACGCGGCGATCCCCATCAGCGTGTACAGGGTGGTCCATACCGGGAAGAACACCGTATTCGGCGGATTGAAGCTCGGCTTGTTGAGGCTGGCATACCAGGTAGGGATGGCCGGCGTGGTGAAGATGGCTCCAATCCCGCCAGCCAACTGGCAAGCGACGATGCTCACTACAAGGCGCAATACCTCCCGTAATCTGCTACTTCCCATGCGACGCCTCCTTGGTATCAGTTCCGAGCGATCTCATCGTGTCAGGACTTACCTACCCACTGAAGCACCCAGGATAGGCACCAGGCCTCGGCAGCGAGCTTCCACCTGACGGCGACTGCCTACAACAGGCCCTGCATGTCAGGTCGCCTCTCAATGAGCGGTGCCACTCTGGAACGAGCCACCATCCTAAGCGGCTTCCCCGAAGCCTCCCATCATCCGCCGTCATATGTCCGATGGGTCGCCTCCACCCTCTCCCATCCTGCCCGCCATGTTCTCCATCATCGCTGCCATCGTCCTACACAGAATCCTGGGTACAGCTCTCGTGGCGACGACCACGATGAGCCCGCCCGCGGCGGCACCAAGTAGGGCCACGAGCGCATACTTCAAATTGACTGATTGACTACCACCCATCTCGGCTCCCTCCTCGCCTTCACTCAGCGATGGCAGTCATCTCTAAGCCATGCAGTTCGAGAGTGGCCGATACCATGAAGTAGTGGCGACGCCTTGTCTGTCCCGACGGGCTTGATCCTTGCACAACCGTGTTGTCGCCAGACTCTCTACTGCCCCACGGCGTACAGGTTGCTGCCCGCACCCACATACAGAGTGCCCTCACCTCCGAGGGCAGGACCGACCAGGATCATCCCTCCCTCTGGAAGGAACAACCGCCAGCGCAAGGTCCCGTCGGGGTTGACGGCCAATAGCTCCCCCTCTCGGCTGCCCACGTAGAGCACGCCTGTGGCATCTATGGTGGCGGGAGAACTGAAGTGAACCTCCCTCTCCCCCTCGGGCTCCGCTGAGAAGGTCCAGGCGACGGTTCCGTCGGGATTGACAGCGTAGAGCTCATTGCTGCTGGAGGTGAGATAGATCATTCCCCCAGCGCCCACCGCAGAGGTGGAATCGGCCTGTCCGTCCACCGGGGAGAAGGCCCAGACTTGGGCACCATCCGTGGGGTTCAACGCCTGGTAGTCGGAGGCGCTCCCCAGGTAGATGGTTCCATCGGCCCCAACAGCGACGCTGGAGCTGACGGCGCCGAGGGGCGTCTGCCACTTCAGGCTGCCATCGGGATTCAGAGCGTAGAGATTGCCGTTCCTCGCTCCAACGTAGAGCGTGCCATCGGCGCCCAGGGCGGGTGAAAAAGGCAAACGCGATCCCACCTCGTAGCTCCACCTCTCGCTCCCGTCTGCGCCCAGGGCCACCACTGACCCACCGCCGGTCTGGGGGTTGGTGGCTGCCAGGTAGACGGTCCCATCAGGAGCCACCACCGGCGAACTCTCCACGATATGAGACTCGAGATGGTAGCTCCAGGCGACACTGCCGCCACGGTTGAGGGCGTAGAACATCTCTTCCACCGGAGAAGCCACACCCACGTAGATGATGCCTGCCGCGCTCAACGCGGGCACGCCACTCACCTGGCCGAAGGGCGCCCGCCACAGCTCCACTCCTTCGGAATCGAGCGCATAGATGTTGCCATCCAGAGAGCCAAAGTAGACGCCTCCATCAGCACCGATGGCCGGAGAGTTGGCAAGGAGACCCACGCGAAACATCCAC
>JBAVWD010000488.1:0-1514 GCA_049697655.1 Anaerolineae bacterium
CCGTGGCACGTGTCGGGTGGGCCGTCCCAGTCGGGCCTGCCGTACAAGCGGTCACACGGACGAGGCTGGTGACCAACAGCAACAAGGCGATGGTCCGTCGCGTGGATGACTTCATCGAGGTGCCTCCGCTAGAACCCCGGCAGTGCCCGTACTGCTTCCGTGTATGGGCGAGTCTAGAGTTCCCGCACCTGTTCCAGGTAGGTGTTACGGACCTCGTTGAAGAACTGGACATAGTGGTCAGAGCGATAGTCGGGATAGGTCCATTCCCAAGGGCGGAAGCTCTTGCGTGTGAACCGCAGTGTCACCTCTCCATAGACGCCTTGCCCCAGGTACAGCCTGTGCTGATGGTTCTTGGTGGTGGCCAGGACCAGCTTGGACAGATCAACGTAGCCTGGATCGAGGTTTATACGGCGCTTGCCGCCCAAGGAGAACCGCTGCTCGAGCTCATTGGTGTATAGCTTCGTCTCCGGTAGGGTAGTGGGGTCCACCAGCTTCTCGAAGGCGAGGAACCGCCGGAGAAGGTTCTCTCCGAACTCCTCGGCATAGTAGGTGGTGAAGTCAAAGGGCCACACAGGGCTTACGTGGTCAACGGGGCCGTACGATCCGCTCAATTCGACGCACGCCGTTTCGAAAAGCGTCTCCTGGGCAGTCAACATACCGACAATCAGCTTGACCGGACGATGCTCTTTGGCCAGGCCCACTTGGCACCTCCGCCATGGGGAACAGCTGTTACTCTGGCAATAGTAGCATAGCACAAGATGGGAGCCAAGGCGTAGCACAGGTGGCTGGCCTTGACAGGATAGAGCAGCGCGGATATAGTCGTGTCCGCAGCCGATGGTCTATAGGACGGTTGGTTTTCGTCAGCTGGACGTCAGGAGGAGCGGGGGAGGCAGGGCCGTCAGGAAGATCCGAAAAGATCTGGGCGGCCCGTTTGTGTTCTATAAGGGCCGAGAGCCGGCAACACAACTAAGGAGGGGCAATGGGCGAGGTCGTCTTGCGGACTCGACAGGAGTGTGAGGATCTGGTACGTGGTCTGTGCTTCAGGGGAGCCGGCGGCGGCGGCCCACCCTCGTCAGGTCTCCAACTGCTACTGCACCAGTTGGAGGCGGGCCGTGAGATTCGGTGGGTGGATCTTGGTAGCCTGCCAGACACAGCCTGGACGGTCACGGTCGCTGGTATGGGCGGCAGGACCGGGGAGGGCGGCACGCGGGAAGAGCTGGAGCAACTAGGGTGCGTGGAGGAGAAGTACGACCACTTGGGCCTTGCCGTGGCGGCAGTGCGGGTCCTGGAGGAGTCCCAAGGGGTCAAGGTGGAGGCGATCGTGCCCGGGGAGACAGGGGGAAGTGCCGTGCCGGCGGCTATCGCCACTGCGCTGGAGTTGGGCGTGCCCGTGGTGGACGGGGATTATGCCGGCGGGCGGGCCATCCCCGAGGTGCCGCAGGCGCTGCCCGAACTCAAGGGGATACCGGTCTGCCCCATGTCCTTCGTCACCCGCTGGGGCGATGTGGTTATAT
>JBAVWD010000489.1:0-4499 GCA_049697655.1 Anaerolineae bacterium
ATCGTGAGCAGCTACCCTCATTGACCAGGTGATAGGTACCATAGAGTGGATGTTCTATGAGACGAGCTATCGCCTCCGCCAGATCCGGGGCGTAGGTAGGTGAGCCAACCTCGGTCGTCACCACCGACAAATCCTCACGATGGGCTGCCAACCCAAGAATCTTGGTGACGAAGTTCCTACCGCCTGGGCCGTACAGCCACGCGGTGCGCACGATGTAGTAGCGGGTCAGCAAGTCGCGGACGAGAACCTCTCCAGCCAACTTGGACCGACCATAGACGCTGAGGGGGTTGGGGTCATCGAACTCCAGATACGGCTCTCCCTTGGTGCCATCGAAAACGTAATCGGTGCTCACGTACAGAAGGGCCGCATGGCAGGTCTGGCAGGCGTCGGCCACATTGCGGGTACCCAGCGCGTTGATTCTGTATGCAGAGTCAGGGTCCAGCTCACATCCGTCCACATCGGTCATGGCCGCGGCATGGATCACTACGTCGGGCTGGTAGCTCCCTATCGCCGAGATGATCCCTGGATCCGTCACGTCATGCTCAGGGAGATCAAGGAGCAGGAGTTCGTGTCCCTGGAGAACCTCCTGCAAGCTCCTCCCCAGTTGCCCCAAGGCCCCCGTGATGACTATGCGCATCCTGCTCCGTCCAGTCCCAAAAGCACCCCGTCGGCCCGCAGCCACCATTGTATCATTTCCGGTGCAGGAGTGGTAGCGGTGGGTCGCGTTTTCCGCTCGCACCATTGTGATCCTCACTGGCAAGCTCCCATCCGCGCCGGGCCGGTCGCTGGGCGACGCGCCAACCCTTGCCAGCAGCACCGGCCGTCCCTCTGGATGAGGCCAGAGCTCTGAGACCGCAATCGTGCCGCCACCAGTCCACATCCCATTACCGCCTCGAAGCTTGCTGCTGCCTCTGATCCGCCCTATAATTGAACGGTAGATTACAGCCAGCACGGGCCAGGGACAGGTGCACGATACACATGGGAGACGGACACTGAAGATCAGCATGATCGGTCCCTTTGGCCTCCGCCACAAGGGGACCAGCCGAGCTAGGCTTTTGCCAATGGCACAGTCGCTGGCCGACCGAGGGCACCAGGTCAGAGTCGTACTACCCCCCTGGGATAGCCCCCAGGACTCGGGCCAGAAGGCAGATGGCCACGGCATGCTGGTTTCCCATGTTGCGCTTCCCCCTCCCTATCCGGGTGTCTTCCACCTGTTGCTGGCACGCCGCCTGGCCGCGGAAGCGCTGGCCTTCCGCCCGGACGTGGTGCACTGCTTCAAGCCCAAGGCCTACGCGGGGATGGCCGCTTTCTTGCTGTGGTATGCAGGACGTCTCGGCTTTGTCAAGGCCAGGCTGGGGCTGGACACGGACGACTGGGAGGGACCGGGCGGGTGGAACGAAATCGCTCCCTATTCGATCATGCAGAAGGATCTCTTTGCCTTTCAGGAGCGCTGGGGCCTGAGTCACTGCCACGCGCTCACGGTGGCCAGCCACGCCTTGGAGACCATAGCCTGGTCCAGAGGGGTGCCCAGGGATAGAGTGATCCATCTGCCCAATGGATGGCCTGCGACAAAGTCGGGGCCAGAGGTGGAGGCGTCCAGCCCTGCGCAGGGAAGGGTGGCCTTGCTCTTCACTCGCTTCGTCGAGTTTGACGTCCCCTGGCTGGTTGAGATGTGGAAAGACGTACTGGCGCGCGTGCCGGAGGCCAGGCTCCTGGTGATTGGAAAAGGGTTCTTCGGTGAAGAGGATTCCCTCCAGCGGTTGGCCGATTCCGAGGGCCTGGTCAAGAGCATGGAATACCTGGGATGGCTGGAAGGCGACGAACTCCGCCGGCGCCAGCAAGCGGCGCACCTCGCCATTCTTCCCTACCAGGATACCTTGATCAACCGCACCAAGTGCTCCGTCAAGCTGGTCGAACTGATGGCCCTGGGCCTGCCCGTCGTGGCAACGGATGTGGGAGAGAACAGCCACTACATCGAGCACGGCGTGTCTGGCTGGCTCGTGCCCCCTGGCGACAAGGAGGCGTTTGTCAATGCGGTGGCGTTACTGTTGAAGGACCTGCAACTGCGGACGAGATTGGGCAAGGGAGCCCGCCAGCGTATCCTGGACGAGTTCAGGTGGTCGAATCTGGCTGAGCGCGCCGAGCAGGCCTACCTGAGGGCACTGCAATAGGCGTTGGAGCCACTTAGAGTTAGCTGCGGACGGCGCCTTGTACAGCGACCGCATTGGACAAACCTAGCCCAATGACGAACCTGAAAGTACTCATGATCGCTCCCACATCGTTTTTCGCCGACTATGGGGGCCACGTGCGCATCCTGGAGGAAGCAGTGGCCCTCCAGAAGCTAGGACATCGGGTCACCATATGTACCTACCACAACGGTCAGGACGTAGAGGGCTTGGATATCGAGCGTACGCTAAGCATTCCTTGGCGGCAAGACTACGAAGTAGGTTCCTCGCGTCACAAGATCGCCTTTGACGTTCTTCTGTTTATCAAGTCCTTGCAGGTGGCGCTGAGCATGAAGCCGCATATAATCCACGCCCACCTGCACGAGGGTGCTCTGATTGGCTATCCCATCAGCCGCCTGCTGCGTGTGCCCCTGGTCTTCGATCTGCAGGGCAGTCTGACCAGCGAAATGATCGACCATGGGTTCCTGAAGCCCGGCGGCCTCTTTTACCGTCGCCTGCGCTGGCTGGAGCAGACCATCGATGGTCTGCCGAGTGCAACTATCACCAGTACTCAGCATGCCAAGGATCTGCTGTGTGGCGAGTTCGGCTGTGATGATCGCCAGATCCACATCATCCCTGATAGTGTCAACGGTCAGTTCTTCCAGCCCAGGCATGACCGCGAAAACGACAGAGAGCTCAGGTCCGCTGTGGGAATCCCTCCTGATTGCAGTGTCGTAGTCTATCTAGGGCTCCTGGCCGAGTGGCAGGGGATTGGGCTCCTACTTGACGGGATAGCACAACTGCAGGACAGGCTTCAGGATACACGTTTTCTGATCATGGGCTTTCCCAATGTGGAGTACTATAGGACAAGAGCCCAACAATTGGGGATCGAAGATAGGGTTGTCTTCACGGGCAAGATACCATACTTCGAAGCGCCCCGCTACCTGGCGCTGGGTGACGTGGCGGTGTCCCCAAAAGTCTCGGCCACCGAGGGCTGTGGAAAACTCCTCAACTACATGGCCATGAGTTTGCCGACGGTGACTTTCGACACACCCGTGAGCCGCGAGTATCTGGGCGAGTGGGGAGTGTATGCCCCGAATGGGGATTCTGTCGCCTTGGCAAGAGCTATAGTCTCTCTCCTGAACGACAAGGAGAGGGCAGCGGAACTGGGAAGCGCACTTCGCAGCAGGGCCCTCAGCCACTACTCTTGGGAGAAAGCAGGGGGCAAACTGGAGGAGATCTACGAGCTCGCTTTGAAGTCTTAGCCGTGAGGGGCGGGAGAGGTTGATGCTAAGGGCCTTGCACGAATTGGTGCGGTATCGACATCTGCTTGGACAACTGGTTATCCTGAATCTCAAGGTTCGATACAAGAACTCCGTATTGGGCTTTCTCTGGACTCTCCTTAACCCCCTCTTCATGATGGTAGTCTTCACCGTGGTCTTCACCATCATGCTCCCCAACAGCGCTGTCCCGAGATTCCCGCTCTTCGTGCTGTGTGCACTTCTGCCCTGGCAGTTCTTCTCCAACTCAGTGATGATGTCCACCGGCAGCATCCTGGGGAACGCCCACCTGGTCAAGAAGGTTTACTTCCCTCGGGAGGTTCTGCCCCTCTCGACCGTCCTCGCGAACCTAGTGAGTTTCCTCCTCGCTCTCGTGGTTCTCTTCGGTATGATGGTGGTGTTGAGAGCTCCCTTCACTATCTGGATCCTGTTGCTACCACTGATAATCATCGTGCAGCTCGTTTTCACTCTGGGATGGGCCTTCTTCCTTTCGAGCGCCACTATCTTCTATCGGGATATACCCATGGTCATGGACGTGGTTATACTGGCCTGGTTCTTCCTCACCCCCATCTTCTACCCCATGAGCATTCTCCCCCAATCCAGAGAGATCTTGGGCGTGGTAGTCGATGTCCAACGCCTGGCCTACATTCTGAATCCGATGGCTTCATTGATCGCTTCCTACCGTGTCATTCTATACGATGGTGCACCGCCGGCCTGGGACTTCCTTCTGCGCACCGCGGTGACGGCCATAGCTTTTCTCATCGGTGGTTACCTCTTCTTCGCGCGTCTCAGCCGCAACATGGCGGAGGAGGTCTGATGCCGCCAGCCGTGACCTTCACGAACGTGTCCAAGCGGTTTCTCCTTCGTCGCGACCGCCCTCAAAGCCTTCAGGAGTTTGTCATCGGGCTGGCGAAGGGGCGCCGCGGGGGCGTGGAAGAGTTCTGGGCTCTGAAGGCAGTGGACTTCGAGGTTCAAGCAGGCGAGACCTTCGGTATCATTGGACCCAACGGGGCGGGCAAGAGCACCGCCCTCGGACTCATGGCAGGGACCATCC
>JBAVWD010000490.1:0-3968 GCA_049697655.1 Anaerolineae bacterium
TCGTCAACCCTCGCGCCTTCTCCTCCGGCGCATTGTCTATCGTGTCAAACGGCCGATGCTCCGCTAACCCCTTCATACTCAAAACCTTCGTCATCGCTGAAGTCAACGTCGTCTTCCCATGATCCACGTGCCCTATCGTCCCCACATTCACGTGTGGCTTGTCCCTTACAAACTTCTCCTTCGCCATGCTGCTTCCTCCGTATCGCCGGTGGTTATGAAGCCCACGATGGGATTCGAACCCATGACCCCGTCCTTACCAAGAACGTGCTCTACCGACTGAGCTACGTGGGCATAAGACCAAGGAAATGGGCAGGGAAGGATTCGAACCTCCGAAGGCTGAGCCAACTGATTTACAGTCAGTCCCCTTTGTCCGCTTGGGTACCTGCCCTTGACTCCCCTTAAGGAGTGGAGCCGACGGAGGGACTCGAACCCGCAACCCGCGGTTTACAAAACCGCTGCTCTGCCTGTTGAGCTACGTCGGCTTAGGATTTCTGCATGCTGAACCTATGGTTCGCGCACACGGTCAAGTAACCAGTATAACAGATTGGTCCGTCAATGTCAACTAGCGCGCCTAACACTAGCGCGCCTAACAGTAGCCGCTAGCCCAGCTGCGCGCGCGACAACTCTGGAGTGCCCCAACGTGCTTCGGTTGCAGCACTCTACCACTCACAACTGGCGTGGACCTATGTCTCCAAACCTTTCAGGTACGCCTCGGGGTTGGTAAGCTCGGAGAGCAGGTTCTTGATGCGCCGCAAACCCGGGGTCTGGATATGTCCTGACCGTATGCGCTGCTTCAACTCCGAGAAAGTCATGGTCGTACTGGAATAGAGCCGCGCCATCTCACTGTAGAACTGCCCGGCCGGAAGCCGCGTGGGCAGAACACTGTGCAAGAAGTCGAATAGCTCGTAGTTTCGCGTGGTCAATTCGCCCAGCTTCTCCCGGAAGAACTCCGTCCCAGGGAGGGGGGTCAAGACACTGAACTGGGGAAAACTGATCTTGAGACGGCGTACGTAGTCAATCAGAGCGTCGAAGTCCGACTTGCTCCAGGTCGGGTCCACGATGAAGGCACCCCAAATGTCCACGCCGTTTGCTCGCAGGATTCGAGCCGCCTCCTCGTTGGTCTTCACACTACTCCGTTTCCGCAGATCCGCCAGTTCATCGTCCCGGAACTTCTCGAACCCCACCAGCACCGTGGAGAGCCCGATCTCTGCCCAACGTTCGATGAGGTCCGGCCGTCTCACTATACTGTCACTTCGCGCCTGCATCCAGTATTTGAGCCTGAGCCCGGCCTCCGTGACCAGTTGGTGGATCTTCTCCGCCCGGCGAAGATTCTGGAGGAAATTGTCGTCCACGAAATAGGCGATGTCGCTGGTCACCCGTCTCAACTCCTGGAGGACCCTCTCCGGAGACTTGAAGCGACAGCGACGGCGATGGAAGACCCACACCGAGCAGAATCTGCACTTGTGGGGACACCCGCGAGCCGTCTCCACAGGGGCAGGCGAAGACCAGAATTGAAAGAAGTACTGGTCGCGATAGGCCTCCGTGAGGTGTCTGGCGGGCAATGGGCTGTCGTCCAGGTCCGTCATCAACTGCCTCGGCGCCGTGGCGACCTGTTCGCCGTCCTTTCGGTAAACGATCCCCTCCACTGCCCCCAGGTCCGTGCCTTGCTCGAGGGCCGTGAGGAGCTCTGGGAACGTTCTCTCGCCTTCTCCCAGCACGATCACGTCCACATCTGCTGTATCGAAATCCTCCGGGCACAGGGTGGCGTGATAGCCGCCCACCACAGTCACTATCCCGGCATCCAGCTCCTTCACGTCGCCGCAGACAGTGAGCATCTGGGGGACGTTGGTCGTGTATCCCGTGACCCCGACCACTTGGGGCCGAAACGTCCGGACCGAGCTCTCCAGGTCAGGGTCGATGCGCATGTCCTGGATCCGTACCTCGTGATCCGCAACGCTGGCGGCCAGAATCTCCAATGCCAGCGGCTCAGGACACCCGAACTTGGCGAATCCCACCACGTGCTGGCTCTCTGCTGGTTGTATCAGCAGGACTCTCATGTCTGCCTCCTCATGGTCGACGCAGCCCACGCACTCTAGCCAGCGGCATGATCCTCGTCATCCAGCCGCAGCTTCGCCCCAAGGATGCCGATTGCCTCCTCTTCCTCGTCCACAGGGAACGCCACAGGAGCTCCCTAGAGGCTCACCGTGTACCCGGCCCGCCCCCCTGGACCAGCCCCAGCCAAGGCTCACTCTAGCCAACAGCACAGGCGTTCCACATCCCATCGTCGCCTGGGGGGAACTCGGTAGGGGGCATTGAATCAATCCAGTACCCGCCCACATTGTATGCATCAATCACCCACGTGCCAGAGTGGACACCGAAGGTTTGGCTGCCGCCAGGATCCTTCGACCGTTCGACATCGATGTTGTTCCTTTCTTCCCTTCCACTTGATAGCTTCAGGCAGATAAGTGCCGCATTCTAGCACCGAAGGCGACATGCCGCCAGTAAGTCGCCCTCGGCTCCAACTCCATCCCGGAATCGGTGCAAAGATGAAACACAATCATACATTGAAACGGAAGTGCACTACGTCACCCTCCTGGATGACGTAGTCGCGACCCTCGAGGCGCATTAACCCTTTCTCGCGTGCCGCTGCAAAGGAAGCGGCCGCCAGCAGTTGTGGGTAGGAGATGACCTCGGCACGGATGAAGCCCTTCTGCATGTCGGTGTGGATCTTCCCCGCTGCCTCCCACGCTGATGCGCCGTCGACCAGCGTCCAGGCCCTGACTTCACGGCCCCCCGTCGCCGTGAAGAAGGTCACCAAGTTCAGCAGCCGGTACCCCGCCGAGATCACCTGCTCCAGACCGGACTTCTCAAGACCCAGCTCGGCGCGATAAGCTTCCGCCTCGTCCGCCGCCCAGTCCGCCAGGTCTGCCTCCAACTGCGCGCAAATCTTGACCACCTCCACACCCGACCGCGTTGCTTCCTCCCCCACAGCGTCGATCAGGCCATCGCCAAGGGAGAGGGCCTCTTCATCGACGTTGGCGATGTACAGCTGGGGCTTGGTGGTGAGGAGACCATACCCTCCCAAGATGCCCCTCTCCTCGTCGTTGAGTTGCGCCTTCTCAGCCCTGTCGCCGTTGCTGAGCGTCTCCTGAAGGCGTCCCAGCAAACCCAACTCGACCTCGTATTCCTTCGCTTTGCCCTTGCTGGCCGTCTTCACATTCTGCAGACGTTTCCCCACCGTGGCCAGGTCCGCTAGAGCCAGCTCGAGGTTGATAACCTCGATGTCCGAGCGGGGGTCCAGGTCCTCAGTGACATGGGGGATCTCCGGTGCTCGAAAACACCGCACCACCATGGCGACAGCGTCCACATTGCGGATGTGTCCCAGGAACTGGTTTCCCAGCCCCTCCCCCTGGCTGGCGCCCTTCACCAGACCCGCGATGTCCACGAACCTGATGGTGGTGGGAGTGACCTTCTCCGGCTTGACCAAGGCCGCGATCTTCTCCAGCCGCTCGTCCGCCACGGGCACCACGCCAACGTTGGGCTCGATGGTGGTGAAGGCGTAAGAGGCCACCTGGGCCCCGGCCTTGGTGAGGGCGTTGAACAAGGTTGACTTGCCCACGTTGGGCAGGCCGACTATGCCGATCTCCAGGCTCATCTTCTCCTACTGGATCGTGAACGTCCCGCTCTGCAGCAACTGGCCTCCAACATAAAGCTCCAATCTATAGTTGCCGGAGGGTAAGGGTTGTCCACTCGCACGATAAAGCTGCAGCCACCAGCGTCCGCGCTCCTCTGCTCTGTCCCAATTAACATTACCCGAGGCATATTCCTGACCATTGTGGTACCAGATGCTATGCAACTCCAGACCCTGGTACATCCCCCTACAGGCCCAGATGGCATAGACTTCTGTTGTGCCTGGCGGAAAAGTCATGCTGGGCATGATAGGATCGCCTTCCGCGTTCAGCCCCTGG
>JBAVWD010000491.1:0-6112 GCA_049697655.1 Anaerolineae bacterium
CGGCACGGGCAACGTGGTGGAGGCCGTGCGCCATGCACGCTCGGTCTTGGGTGACATAAGGCGTCTCCAGAACATGGCCCCCGAGGAGATGATGGCTGCCGCGAAGGAGATGGGCGCCCCTTATGAGCTAGTGGTGGAGACGGCGAAGCTGGGGCGGCTGCCAGTGGTCAATTTCGCGGCCGGAGGCGTGGCGACTCCATCCGATGCGGCCCTGATGATGCAGCTGGGAGTGGACGGCGTCTTCGTCGGCAGTGGCATCTTCAAGTCGTCGGATCCAGCGCGCACGGGCAAGGCCATCGTCGAGGCCGTGACTCACTACAACGATCCCGTCATTCTTGCTGAGATCAGCAAGGGGCTCGGTGCAGCTATGCCTGGGCTGGAGATCTCTGCCATTCCGGAGGCGGAGTTGCTGGCTCAGCGTGGGTGGTGACCCTCCGTCGCCACGGCGCAAAGGGGCGGATGCACAGGATCGGCGTACTGGCGCTGCAAGGCGCCTTCATAGAGCACGTCTATGTGCTGCGCAGCCTGGGTGTAGATGCGGTGGAGGTACGGCTACCCCAGGAGTTCGACGACCTCGATGGCCTGATCATTCCTGGCGGTGAGAGCACCACTGTCGGCAAGCTGGCGGTGACCTACGGCCTGGTGGAGCCCATCAGGGTGATGGCCGATGCTGGCAAACCTGTCTGGGGCACCTGCGCCGGCCTCATCTTTCTCGCCAGGACCGTTGAAGGGCTCGAGCAGCCACTGCTGGGCCTGATAGATCTGACGGTTGAACGAAATGCCTTCGGTCGTCAGGTTGACAGCTTCGAGGCGGAGGTCTTGGCACCGTGTCTGGACGCGGTGAGCCAGCCAGACCAGAAGGGGTGTCCCTTCCACGCTGTCTTTATTAGAGCTCCTTTGATCACGGCTGTTGGCGAGGGTGTGGAGGTGCTGGCCCGACTGGACGGAGGCGGCATTGTCGCAGCGCGCCAGGATCACCTGTTGGTCACCGCCTTTCACCCCGAGTTGACCACCGATACCAGATTCCATCGCTACTTCCTGACGATGGTGGAGAGCGGCGTTGCCTGATCTGGCCAGCGTGCTCCGCGGTGGGCATACGAAGCGAGAGTCCTGCGTGCCGGCGGTAGCAGGAACGGCGTCCTGAAGGCTGGAGCTTGTCACGCCAAAGGGACCGAGGAGGCGATTCATGTTGGAGAACATCACATGGCTGGGTCATGATGCGTTCCAGATAGCTGCATCCAAGATGATCTATGTTGATCCCTTTCAATTGGCCGGTGACCTGGAACCGGCCGACGTTATCTGTATCACGCACGGGCACAATGATCACTGCAGCCCAGAGGATGTGGCCCGGATACGACGCGAAGACACGGTGGTCGTGGCAGCGGTGAGTTGCCGGGGGAAGGTAAAGGGGGATGTCCGATTCGTCACAGCAGGCGACAAGGTCACGATCGACGATCTGGTGATCGAGGCCATCCCTGCCTACAACGTGAACAAGAGGTTTCATCCGAAGGAGGCAGGGGGCGTCGGGTACCTGCTCAGTGTGGACGGCAGCCGCATCTACCACGCTGGAGATACCGATCCCATCCCGGAGATGGAAGGGTTGGACGTGGACATAGCCCTGCTGCCGGTCAGCGGCGTTTATGTGGCGACGGCGGAAGAGGCGGTAGAGGCCGCCAACAAGATCGGGCCCAAGATGGTGATCCCGATGCACTACGGGAGTATTGTGGGCTCCAGCGCCGATGCCGAGCGATTCAAGGAGTTGTGGCCCGGTCAAGTGGTGATTCTGGAGGCTCAACCCACATAGGGGTGTGATACGCTGGGTCAGTGTGGACCCTGGGACTCGTCCAGCAGAGCCGTTGGGTTCGCACGCGACGCGGCTCGCAGACATCTCCTCCCGTCCTCCTCATTCTGCATTCGCACACCCAACCTGCTTGACGCTGTATCGATGCCTGAGGCACAGCCCAGTCTCCGGATGTGCGCTGGTTCGTAAGATGAGGTTACGGCCTAGCTCTGCAAGCGTGACTGAGAGCGAATTGACCGCCACGGAAGCAGCTGTGCATAGAAGAGCCGTGAAGAATGTGCCGCGTTTGACGGGGAGTGTGAGGCGAGGCTTCGTTGAAGACGAATCGGCCTTGCCCTGTTCCTTGGCCCGGGAGACCGCCTCTCTGGTGCGACGGGACTGCGAGCCATGAAGAAGTTGTGGCTGGGCCTGAGCCGCGACAACTTCTTGGTCATGCTGTCTATGCTGTTCTGGGGAGCTGGCGAGGGTCTGTGGTTCTACGTGCAGCCCCTGTACATCAAGAGCCTGGGCGCCGACTCCTTGGAGATCGGTTTTGTGTTGTCGCTGGCCCCCGTGCTCATGGTTTTGATCCTCATTCCCTCAGGCATCCTGGCTGATCGCCACGGGCGCAAGAAGATGATGGTGGGCGGTAGCGTGATGGGCACCGTGGCCGTACTGCTCCTGGCCTCGGCCCGTGACTGGCGTCAGTCCATCGTTGGCTTCCTCCTCTACTGGGGCTCCACCGGTTGCCTTCCCGCCTTCCATGCTTATGTCGCCCATGCCTCTGACAGAAAGGATCTCAACCGGAACTTCAGCCTGATGTATGCTGCTTTTGCGGTGGGACTGATAATCTTCCCCACCGTGGGCGGCTTCCTGGCTGAAAGGGTTGGCTTTCCCCTGGCTCTTTGTACGGCTGCGGCCTTCTATGCGGTCTCCACCCTGCTGGTGGTTGCTGTGAGGGAGCAGCCCGTGGCCCCCACGATGGCTGGTGTCGGGTTCCGGGATGTGCTCTCCAACAGCCGTCTGATGATCATCTGCACGGTCAGCGTCTTCATCTTTCTCGCCATGTTCCTAGGACAGCCTTTCGCACCCAACTACCTCGAGGAAGTGGTCGGTCTCGAGTTGGTCTGGATCGGCTTCCTGGGTTCAGCGCATGCACTGGGGGCCACTGTGCTGGGAGTGGGACTGGGCAAACTGTCGGAGGGTGTGGCAGGACTGGTCGTGGGTCAGGCTCTGGTACTGGTGTCGTTGCTGCTTCTTCTGAGGTTCCAGGCCATTCCGCTTCTTGCTCTCTCTTTCTTCTTGCGAGGGGCCTTCAACGCATGTCGAGCGCTGACCCTGGGGCAGATGGGCAAAGTAATAGGCGAGACCGCCTCCGGCCTCGCCTACGGATTGCTGAACACCGCCATGGGGCTGCCATGGGTACTAGCTCCCTACATGGCTGCCTGGTTGTACACCTCGCGCCCGGCTCTACCGTTCATCGTCTCGGCGGTCATGATTGCGGTGATGATGATCGTCTCCGTGGTTCTCCTGAGGAACCCCCCCCGGGGGTGAAGGGCAGCGGTGGCTAGATCACACCTAGCTCCTCGCCCACCTTCTTGAAGATCCCCAGTGCCTGATCCAGGTCGTCCTGGCTGTGCATCGCGGAGAGCATCACCCTGATCCGCGCCCTGCCTCTGGGCACGGTGGGAAAGCCCAGTGCCATGGCGAAGAGGCTTTCCTCAAACAGCTTCCTGGAAAAGGCGAAAGCGAGAGGTGCCTCGCCAAGCATGATGGGAGTGATAGGGGTTTCGCTGCGACCGGTGTCGAAGCCCAGCCTCCTCATCTCTGCCTTGAAGTAGCGGGTGTTCTCCCAGAGCCTGTCTACCAGCTCGGTGGATTCCTCCAGCAGGTCCACGGCGGCAATGCAGGCTGCTACGTCAGCTGGCGTAGAAGCGCTGGAGAACAGGAAGGGCCGTCCCTGCTGGCGAAGCCATTCCACGACTTCCTTCTTGCCAGCTACGTATCCTCCCATCACGCCGAAGGCCTTGGAGAGGGTCCCAACCTCGATGTCCACCCGGCCGTGAACGTTGAAATGGTCAACGATGCCTCGACCGCCCCTGCCGAGCACGCCTTCTCCGTGGGCGTCGTCAGTCATCAGTGGGATACCATACTCATCCGCGATGTCGGCCAGTGCGTCCATGGGGGCGATGTCCCCATCCATGGAGAAGACGCCATCGGTGACGATAAGTCGCCTCCGGTAAGCGGTCTCTTGCTGGATCACGTGTCTCAGGGAGTCCGGATTGCAGTGCTCATAGCGAGCGACCTTGGCCCGAGAGAGGCGGCAGCCGTCTATGATACTTGCATGGTTGAGTTCATCTGAGAAGATGATGTCCTCCCCTCCCATGAGAGCAGGGATGACCGCCAGGTTCGCGCTGAAGCCTGACTGGAAGGAGATAGCCCCTTCCACCTGTTTGAACTCAGCCAGACGCCTTTCCATCTCCAGGTGTACGCTCATCGTACCGGCAATGGACCGGACGGCCCCAGGCCCGACACCGAGGTCATCTATGGCTTTCTTGGCCGCCTGCTTCATCCTGGGGTGATTGGCCAGACCCAGGTAGTTGTTGGAGCAGAAGTTCAGTGTTCGTTTGCCGTCCACCGTCACCCACCCGTCCTGGGCCGAGCCGATGGTCCGGATAGTGATGTACAGTCCCTGGGCCTTCAGTCCCTTGATGTCCTCTCTGATGAACTCCAGCTTGTCTTTCTCCATGTCACGGTCCTTTCTCACAGTCACTGCTCACGGGAAGAGTACAACCTTACCGCACTGGCCGGTCCGCATCAGCTCCATGCCTGCCTCGAACTCCTCGAGGGGTAGCCGGTGCGTGATGATGGGCTTCACGTCTACCGCACCGGAGTCCAAGAGGGCTCTGGTCTGGTACCAGGTCTTCCAGATCAGGCGACCTGTCACGCCGTAAACAGTGGCGCCTTTGAACACTACTTCGTTGGCCAGGTCGAACTCCACCGGCCTGGCAGGGATACCCAGCAGGGCTGCGTAGCCGCCTCGACGAAGAACAGAAAACCCCTCGTGTATGGCCGAGGGGTTTCCAGACATCTCCAGAAGCACATCAATACCCGTGCCGCGCGTGCGCGTCGTAATCTCGGTCACTACATCCGTCTCTCGGGGATTGAGCACCAGGTCTGCCCCCATTGCCCGCGCCAGATCGATGCGGTAGGGGACGACCTCCGTTGCGATCACCAAGGCCGCTCCGGCGGCCTTGGCAATGCCAATGGCCATCAGGCCGATAGCGCCACACCCGGCAACCAGTACGCTCTTGCCCACGAGGTCTGTAGACAGGGCTGTGTGCACCGCGTTCCCGAAGGGCTCTTGGACCGAGGCGACGTCGTCGGGCATCTCGGGCGGGTTCAGCCAGGCGTTGCGCTCAGGGATGACCACGTACTCGGCAAAACAGCCTGGCCGGTCTACTCCGATGATGGTCACATCCTGGCAGATGTGTGCCTGACCAGAGCGGCATTGGTAACAAACCCCGCATACGATGTGGGTCTCGGCAGAGACGTGATCTCCCACCTTGAGAGTGGTGGAGCCTTCCCCCAACTTCACTACTTCCCCAGCGAACTCGTGTCCGAGGACCAGGGGTGGCTTGACGCGGCTGGCCGCCCAGGGGTCCCATTGGTGGATGTGGAGGTCCGTACCACAAACAGAGGTGGCCCTGATCTTGATGAGGACTTCTCCGGGGCCCGGCCTGGGGATGTCTATCGTGGTCAGCTCTGCTCCAGGTCCTGCCGCTTGTTTGACCACTGCTTTCATGGTGTCTGGCATTCCTGCAAATGCTCCTCCAGTCGGGCTGGTGTGCCACAGACATTTTATCATCGTCCCACACTGTGGTCAAGGGTGGTGGTTTTGATGTGTTCGCGTGACGGTGGTAGAATGGGTATGGTTGCTCAGCGGCACGGCGAGAGAGATGAGATGGGGAACAGGACGGGCCGACTGCTACTTATTCTGTTGGCGGGCATTCTTCTCGCTGCCTTCCTCGTGCTTGCCTGGGGACGCCTGAATCAAGCGCCCAGGCCAGACCACGTGGGGCCGCTTTCGTCTCCCGCGACGACCGACACACTCTCTACAGCCGCCCCAGAGATCCGGGAGGACAGCTACACGGAGGCCAGGAGGGGCATGGTGGAGTACCAGATTCGGTCCAGAGGAGTGCAAGATCCGCGTGTTCTGACAGCGATGGAAGCGGTGCCGCGCCACGAATTCGTACCCGAGGAGTATCTACAATCGGCCTACAGCGACGGACCTCTGCCCATCGGGCACGGCCAGACGATCTCGCAGCCGTA
>JBAVWD010000492.1:0-3781 GCA_049697655.1 Anaerolineae bacterium
GTCCATAGCGTGCGTGAGGTCAAGCGTGCGTTGGCCCTGGTGCGAAGCTCCCGCCTTGGCCCGGCGGACTGCAAATCCGTCGACAGCGCAGGGGTCCGGCGACAGCGAGGGGGTCCGGCGGCAGCGAGAGTCCATAGAGGGATTGAGGTCAAGCGTGCCTTGGCCCTGGTGCGAAGTCTCGCTGAGGTGGGATCTGTGATCCCGCCCTGGCCTGCCGGATTAGAAATCCGGCGGCAGCGAGGACAGCGAGGGGGTCCGGCGACAGCGAGGGGGGTCCGGCGGCAGCGAGAGGGGTCCGGCGGCGAGAGTCCATAGCGGGCGTGAGGTCAAGCGTGCGTTGGCCCTGGTGCGAAGGTGTGATAACATATCGGATGTCAGACGCCAGATCAGGTAGGTACAGATGGCCTCCATCCCCAAGCTCCGCAATCTCGAGCTCCACCTTGTCACTCAGTCGGGAGAGCAGGGTGTTCTGGTGCAGGACCCTCTGCGTCTTGCCAACAGCTCGGTCTTTCTGCCGATGGCCCTCGCTCCTTTGCTGGAACTGTGCGACGGGACTCGTGACGAAGGGGCTCTAAGAGCATCTCTGGCGGTGAGGGCTGGGGTCCAGATCGGACCATCAACGCTAGAGCAGGTGCTGGCCCAGCTGGATGAGGCTCTGCTATTGGACAACGATCACTTCGCCGACGCGTATGCCAGCGCGTTGCGTGAGTTCCGCGCTGCCACCATGCGCGCACCCACGCTGGCCGGGCGGGGCTATCCGGCGGACCCGGATGCGCTGAAGGCCAAGCTGGACTCGTACGTGGCCAACCCTGATCAAACGGACGAGCAAGCCGGCGCTCCGGACAGCGAGATACGCGGCTTGGTGAGCCCTCACATCGACTACGACCGCGGAGGACCCGTCTACGCTGGTGTCTGGAAAGAGGCGGCTGCTGCCATCAGGGAAGCAGAACTGGTGATTGTCTTTGGCACCGATCACATCGGCGGAGCCAGGCTCACTTTCACTCATCAAAGGTACGCCACGCCCTGGGGGGTGATTCCCACGGCGAACGGCTTGGTTGACCAGGTTGCCCGGGCCCTGGGGCCCGAAGCGGCGTTCGGCACGGAGCTCCATCATCGCACTGAGCACTCCGTTGAGCTGGCGGTGGTTTGGTTGCACTACATGCTGGGTGAGAGGGAGTGCCAGTTGGTGCCTGTGTTGTGTGGCGGATTCGAACCTTTCGTACAGGGCAACGACGATCCTGCCGAAGACGCGGACCTCGACTCCGCCCTGGGCATTCTGAAGGATGCTGCTTCGTCGCAGCGGACCATGGTGGTCGCAGCCGGTGACCTGGCGCACGTGGGGCCCGCGTTTGGAGACGGATACGCGGTCGATATCTTCGAGAAGGCGAGGCACAGGACCGCGGACGAGCAGTTGATGGCCTCCATCTGCGAGGGCGAAGAAGAGGGAGTCTTGCAGCGGGTCAGAGACGAGCGCGACAGGCGGCGCGTTTGTGGGCTGCCTGCCATATACATGTCCCTCCGGCTGTTGGGGGACACAACCGGCAGGGTGACAGGATATGCGCAGTGCCCCGCGGATCAACGTGGGGACTCGTTCGTCTCTATCTGCGGGATTGTCTTTGACTAGACTCCATCAGGCCGGAGGCACCTGGAAGGCGGCTCGGTCTTCGACTAGGCGGTAGAGTCTGGGAGGTCAAGCGTCCGTTGGCGCCGGTCCCGAGGTGAGGTCTGGCCCGCCGGATAACAAATCTGTCGGCAGCGGTGGGGACGACGGCAGCGGTGGGGGCGGCAGCAGCGAGGGGGGGCGGCGGCAGGGAGAGGGAGATCCGGCCTCTGTTCTCAGCTGCGGTCCACAGTGAGCGAGGCTGGGTGACGGCGGTTAGCGCCTACCCGATCCGAAGGCGTTTGTCGGCGTGCAGCCTTAGGCAAGCATCCACCACCTCGGGGTCGTAGAGTGTGCCCCTGTTGGACCGGATCTCTTCCATGGTCTCCTCCAAAGTGTGGGCCGGACGGTAGGGGCGATGGGAAGCCATGGCCTCAACGACGTCAGCCACGGCCAGGATCTTCGCCTCCAGCAGGATGTCTTCGCGCGACAGGCCGTCAGGATAGCCCGAGCCGTCCAGCCTCTCGTGATGCTGGAGCACGATCTGGGAGACTGGCCATGGAAACTCCACGGTCTTTAGGATGTCATAGCCGGCCTGGGGGTGAGCCTTCATCATGCTCCATTCGGGCTCGGTCAGCCTTGTCGGCTTGCTGAGAATTTCCGCGGGAATCTGTATTTTCCCAATATCGTGAATGAGGCCTGCGATGCGGAGTCCGTTTATCTGTTCCTCGGGAAGCCCCATCTCCTGGGCGATCTCGACCGCCAACTCGGCCACGCCCCGCTGGTGCCCTGCGGTGTACGGGTCTCGCGTCTCCCCGGCCGCCGACAGCGCCATAACCGTTTGGTCCAGGGCTTCCCGTAGCCGGTCGTGACTCAGTCGAAGTTGTTCCTCTGCCCGCTGGCGCTGTGCGATCTCATGCCCAGCCGCTCGGTAGAGTGTCGCGTTGTCGATGGCGATGGCTGCATGGCGCCCGATGGAGGCTAGGAGTTCTAACTGCGCGTCGGAGATCTCTTCCCGCTGAGAAAACAGAAACATGCCGCCCAGCAACCTTCCCTTCGCCCAAAGAGGCAGGCCCACGATGCACTTGATTCCCAGGGCCTTCTGAGCAGCCCGGATGACCTTTCGACTTATTCCAAGTCGGACAATAGTAGACGCATCATTGGTCACGTAGGGCTTGCCTGCGAGTAGAGCCGCGCGCGGATCGGGCTTCACGGAGGCAAGGGTGAAGTTGAGTTCCTCGAGCTCGAGCCTGATTCCTGTTACCTCGCCGGCCCTCGCCAGCAGCCTCGCACCAGCGCTCGTCAGGACGAGGTCGAAGGCTTCATGCGCCTCATTGAGGAGCCCAAGAACAGGAGGGTACTTCTCGCCCAGCAGCGCTTGTACACGGTCTTCGATGATTTCCACAACCTGCTCCAGGTTGAGAGTGCTGGTCACACTGGCCGCTACAGCGTTGAGGGCTGCTAACTCCTCGCTGCGCCTGCGGCTCCGCTCCTCCGCCCGCTTCAGTTCGGTGATGTCGGTGAATACAGCCAGCGTGCCGGCGTACTCGCCTGCCTGGAAGCGGGGGCCGCCACTGACCAGGACGGGTACCCTCTCGCCGTCCTGGCGCATCACTTCCAGCTCGTAATGATCGGTTTCGCCCCGGGTCCGTCTTTCATCCGCTGCTTCCACAATGCCGCGCTGATCCGGAGGCACCATCTTCGTCCGGGGCAGTCCCACCAGCTCCTCCACCGTGTAGCCCAAGAGCGCAGCACACGCCGGGTTGGCGAAGGTTATGTCCCCCTGGGAGTCAGTCACGACTATGACCTCAGCCATGCTCTGGATGATGCTCTCATTGAAGTCCATCAGACGCTGGACTGCCTGCTCCGCGCGCTTGCGCTCTGTGATGTCCTGCTGCACAGAAACGTAGTGCAGCAGTCTCCCGTCCTTGTCTCTCACCGCATCTGCGTTGAGGATGACGGTGCGTCGCTCCCCTTGCTTGGTGATGATGGTGATCTCCTCATCCCTCAGTTCTCCAGTTACCTTCCACCTTTGGAAAAGCCTCTCCGTTATCGGCAATGACTCAGGAGGGTAGATCACATGTAGGGGCTTCCCGACCAGCTCTTCCTTCCTGTAACCGAGGGCCTCAAGGGCAGCACGGTTCACGTCGAGCAATACGGCTTGTGGAGAGACCATGTAGC
>JBAVWD010000493.1:0-1774 GCA_049697655.1 Anaerolineae bacterium
GAACGGCATGGTGGTCGCAGCTTCCCGAGTTGAACAGATCGGAGTGCAACTCTCAGCGGCCCAACTGCGCGAGGGTGTCCCCATCGAGGTGGACGGGCAAGATGTGGGATACCTGTTGCCTGGAACCACCGTGAGTTTGCTAAGGGAGCCGGAGGAAACATTCTTGCGACGCCTCCGTGAGACGGTGGTGCCCGTGGGCGTCGCGGCCTGTGGGGTGGCGATTCTGCTGGGACTGTTTCTGACCTGGCAACTCACCGACCCGCTGCGCAAGCTGAAGACCGCCGCTCACGGCATCGCCGGTGGAGATCTAAGCCAGCGTGTGGATATCAGGTCCAAGGACGAGATAGGCGAGCTGGGTAGGGCTTTCAACGAAATGGCGGAGAATCTCTCCCGAGCGGAGGAGCTGCGCCGGAACATGACCGCCGACATCGCCCATGAGTTGCGGACGCCGCTCTCGGTGATCCGTGGAAACCTGGAGGCCATCGTTGATGGGGTGTTCCAGCCCACGAAGGAGAATGTGAGCTCCATACACAGAGAAACCGTGCTTCTCTCCAGGCTGGTGGACGACCTCCAGGAGTTGGCTCTGGCCGAGGCTGGTCAGCTGAGGATCGAACCAGAGATCACGGACGTGTCGTCTCTGATTGGGCGTGTGCTGACGAATGTGGCCACGCGGGCCCAAAGCGAAGGCATATCCATAGTCACGGACCTGGCATCTGATCTGCCCTTGGTCTCCGTCGATTCGCAGCGCATCGGGCAGGTAATATCCAATCTGGTTGACAATGCGCTGCGGCACAGTTCTGAGGGTGGCATGGTTACCGTGAGGGCCAGACGGGCCACAGATGGAGTGCAGGTGGACGTCGTGGACCAGGGGCCGGGGCTCAGCCCCGAAGAGTTGTCTCTAGTGTTCGAGCGCTTCTACCGCGGCGACAAGACGCGGTCACGCGCCACAGGTGGAGCCGGGCTAGGTCTGGCCATCGTCAAGCAACTGGTGGAGGCCCACCGAGGAAGGGTCTGGGTGGAGAGCACCGAGGGTCAGGGTGCGACCTTCAGCTTCACGCTGCCGCTGCCTTCGCCAGAGGCGACCTAGGGTGCGGTCGATTGCCCCGCCAGCGCTCCCAAAGCCTGGAGCAGGTGACCAGCAACACCGTGGCCCTCTTGCCGGTCTCCAGTTGACTCAGGTTGCTGGTCTCCTCTAGGGTGCGTTGCCCATCGGCCCGCCAGCGCATTTTGCCTTTCTGATCGTTCCCCGCTATACTGCCAGGGCAAGGTACCCATGTCCGAAGCGGAGCATGTTGCCAGGCAGGAAGTTCGCATCTACATCGAACACGCCCGTGAGATGCTGGATGTGGCGGCCCTCAACTGGGCCGAAGGCTACCATGGGTCAGCCATCAATCGCGCCTACTACGCCATCTTTTATGCCGCCAACGGCCTGTTGGCGACCGAAGGGCTTGCCCGCAGCAAGCATTCAGGCGTGATCGCCGCATTTCGACGGCATTTTGTCAAGACCGGGCACATCGAAGTCGGATACAGCCGAATGTACGAGCGGGTGATGGATGACAGGCAGGTGAGTGACTACGACGTCGATGCATCCATAGAGCCCGATCGCGCCAGGACTGACCTGGAGGATGCCGCACGGTTTGTCCAAAGGGTCGAGCGCTTTCTCCAAGAGGAGGGCTGGCTGTGAAGCAACGCCTGCAACCCAACGACCAGAGAGCTGTCTCCGAGTTTGTCGACCTTCTGCAGCGGCATCACCAAGAGCGTGTGCTCCAGACGG